>JAQXIB010000192.1 GCA_029007575.1 Clostridiales bacterium
TATGACAAATGGTTTTATTATTCTTGGACAAAAAACCATCTCGACCGCTTTATAGCCGTTGCAGCCGACAAAGCCACAACAATGGGACATATCAAGCGTGATGAACTTGCAAAAGCAGAGGTTCTCATACCTAACGAAGCTGATTACAAGCGAATCAGAACCTTGTTTCAGCCAATTTATGATTTAATTATCACAAACCGAGTAGAAAACAAAAGGCTTGCCGAAATTCGTGACTCTTTATTGCCTCGCCTTATGTCCGGCGAACTGGATGTATCCGCCGTCGAACTTTAAGCCGCTAAATTATCGTTTATGGGAGAATCTATGAAAATAAAGTCAGAGGACTATATAAACCAAATTTATGAATTACAAGGTATTCCTCCGTTCACTAAAAAAATGTCATTCTATTATGACGAAACTGGAAACTGCAGGAAGTTTTCCTTAAAAAACGGAGAAATAAACGATTCGGAAGCAATTGAAAAAGATTTTATTTTGGGCGGGATTACTTTTGAAGACGGAAATTTCCCAGATGCGGATATCCTTTTTTCAAAATTAAGGTTACAGCCCACCCAAAAAGAATTGAAATACAAGCATCTTGCAGGAAAAAGTAAATCATTTGTCGAAGTTGTTGGAAATAAACGCGTAACAACTTTTCTTAATTGGTTGATTGATAATAAAGTGTATATTCATTTTTCGACCTTAAATAACCTTTATTATTCTTTGGTGGATTTTGTTGATTCATTGTATGAAACTCATAAACCAGTTCTGCCAATAATTGAGAAAAATCTAAAATCAGCTTTATATCGTTTTGTCCTTCAATACAGAGAATATTTGCTCCCTTTTCTTAGCAAATATGATTATCCGAATATAGCATCTGACAAAGTAACCGAGTTTTCATATAACTTCGCTAATTTTATACAAGATAATAATGATGATTCAACTGAAGAAGGCTTTTTTCTTGAAACATTTCGTCAAATGCTAAAAACAGCGGGTAGATCCGGCAAATTGATTTTTATTCAAGATAATAAGTCTGAAACACTAATAGAAGAATACTATCTGTTTTATCATGAGCGCTACGCACTTTTTCCCAATTCAAAACACATTTTCGATGAAGAAGCAGAAGTTCAAAAGAAACTTGAATCTGTTCAAACATCGTACCGTGGAAAAGAATTAAAAAATTTTGATTTTGCCAAATCGACAGAAAATCAATATATTCAAATTTCTGATGCTTTAATTGGTTTGTTAGGTCATCTATTCTTCTTTTTGGATACACTTGACGAAGACAGAATTTTACAAATCAATGATGAAAAACACCATTCTGCTAAAGAAAATATTAGAAAAATAGGATTGTTGATTAATCGCTCTAACGAGTTAAGTCCACTTTTGATTAAAAATTGCAACGATATCAATCTTATTAGGGAACGAGAGGAAAAAATATATCTCTTAGGATACAAATAATAGTCCGAATGTATTAAAAGGAAATACGGAGGTTCACCATGTCATTCACCGAATCTACATATGAAAATGCTGTAATACAGCTTTTTGAGGGTATGGGCTATACCCACATCTACGCACCGGACATGGGGCGGGAGGACTTTTCCGACCCGCTTATGGATGGTGTTTTGCGTGGCGCTTTGGTTCGCATCAATCGCGGATTGCCGACGGAGGCTATCGGTGAGGCACTCTCCAAAATCCGCAATTTTGAGGGCGGCAGTCTCGTGGAGAAGAACCGCATCTTTACGGGATATTTGCAGGACGGCGTGGAGGTCAACTATACCGCGAATGGTGAGACCCGCGCGGCACTCGTGCGTCTGGTGGACTTCGAAAAGCCGGAAAACAACGATTTCGCGGTGGTCAATCAATATACCTACATCGAAAACGGTAACAACCGCCGCCCTGACATCATCCTGTTTGTCAACGGACTGCCGCTTGTATTGATGGAGTTAAAAAGTCCCTCGAAAGAGGATGCGGGGGTCGAGGATGCCTACAATCAACTGCGCAACTATATGCAGGACATCCCGTCTATGTTCATTTACAATGCAATCTGTGTTATCAGCGACCTTTCGGCCAACCGCGCAGGGACAATCACATCGGGACTTGACCGTTTTATGGACTGGAAGACGAAGGACGGCAACTACGAAAACACAGCATACGCGCAGTTCGATACCTTCTATGAGGGCATGTTCCAGCAGGATAGATTGCTGGACATCATAAAGAATTTTATTTGCTTCTCCGTGGATCAGTCGAACACATTCAAAATCCTCGCAGGATACCATCAGTATTTCGCAGTACGAAAAGCAATTGAAAAAGCGAAAGTCGCAACGGTCACCGACGGTAAAGGCGGTGTATTCTGGCATACGCAGGGGAGTGGCAAGTCTCTGTCGATGGTATTTTACGCGCATCTGTTGCAGGAGGCACTGGACAGCCCTACTATCGTTGTCATGACTGACAGAATAGACCTTGACGATCAGCTTTACGCGCAATTCTGCAAATGCGCCGGCTTTCTCCGTCAGACACCGATCCAGGCGGAAAGCAAGGAGCATCTGAAAGCCCTCCTTGCCGGACGGACGGCAAACGGGATCATCTTTACCACCATGTTCAAATTTGAAAAAGGAGAAGCTCCTCTTTCCGACCGCCGGAACATTGTGGTGATGGCAGACGAGGCTCATCGGGGGCAATACGGCTTTGACGAGCGTGTGGTGATGTCCGAGGACAGCGGGGGAAACAAAGAAGCCCATGTGGTCATCGGCAATGCCAGAATCATTCATGACGCCCTGCCAAATGCAACTTTTATCGGTTTCACCGGCACACCGGTGTCGATGAAAGACCGAAACACCCGCGAAGTTTTCGGGGATTACATTGATGTTTACGATATGACACAGGCGGTGGAGGATGGAGCCACACGCCCGGTCTATTACGAGAGCCGCGTCATTCATCTGAAACTCGATCAGGACACACTTCGTCTGATCGATGCGACCTATGACGCACTTGAGCAGATGTCCGACAGTGCCACGATCGAGAAAAGCAAGAAAATGCTCGGACAGATGGAGAGCGTCCTCGGTGCGGATTCTACGATCCAGTCGCTATGCGAGGATATCGTCACGCATTATGAGCAGAACCGCGCTAATCTTCTGACCGGAAAAGCAATGATCGTTGCATATTCCCGACCGATTGCTATCAAAATTTACCGCAAAATTCTGGAGCTTCGCCCCGACTGGAAAGAAAAAGTCGCCGTTGTCATGACGGGTGGCAACAATGACCCGGAGGACTGGAAAGAGATTATCGGCACAAAGGCGCATAAAGAGGAACTGGCACGCAGGTTCAAGGACAACGACGATCCGCTGAAAATCGCCATTGTGGTGGATATGTGGCTGACCGGTTTTGATGTTCCGTCTCTTGCCACATTGTACGTGTACAAGCCCATGCACGGATATAATCTGATGCAGGCGGTTGCCCGTGTCAACCGCGTCTTCAAAGATAAAGAAGGCGGTCTGATCGTTGATTATGTCGGCATCGCATCCGCGCTCAAAGAGGCGATGAAGGAATACTCTGCCCGCGACCGTCAGAAATACGGCGATATGGACATTGGAAAGACCGCCTACCCGAAATTTCAGGAAAAATTGCAGGTCTGCCGTGACCTGTTCCATGGGTATGATTACAGCAAGTTCTTCACCGGAACCCCGCTTGAAAAAGCACAGATCATCACCGGAGGCGTCAATTTCATACTGGATGCCAAGATGCCGAAGCGGAACGAATTATTTGCAAAAGAGGCGCTTTTGCTCCGACAGGCGCAGTCGCTTTGTTCCAGTATGACGACCGAGGAAGAACGCCATACCGCGGCATATTTTGAAGCCGTTCGTGCCACCGTGATGAAAATTACAATGTGCGGTGGCGGCGGCAAGCCGCTTTCGCTGAAGGAAATCAACGCGCAGATCAATGAACTTCTGAAAGCAAGTATTCAGTCCGAGGGTGTCATCAATCTCTTTGAAAGTGCCAAAATGGGCGAGAAGTTCTCACTATTTGATCCAGCAGTGCTGGAGGAAATCTCCCGCATGAAGGAGAAAAACATCGTCGTTGAAATCCTGCGGAAACTCATGGCAGAACAAATTTCTATATACAAACGCACAAATGTCGTACAGGCAACGACATTTTCCGAGAAAATCACTCTGCTCATGAACACCTACTACAACGGACTGATTACAAACGAAGAAGTCGTCAAGGAACTACTGAAAACGGCAGAAGAGATCAACTCCCTGCGAAAAGAAGGAGAAAAACTGGGACTCTCGGAGGAAGAACTGGCATTCTACGATGCCTTGACCAAGCCAGAGCATATCAAGGACTTTTACGAGAACGAAACGCTGATTGCCCTGACGCGTGAGTTAACCGAAATGCTACGAAAAAACCGTACCATTGACTGGCAGAAAAAAGAAACAGCACGCGCAACCATGCGTAAGATGGTAAAACGCTTGCTGAAGAAATACAAGTATCCGCCGGAACAGTACGAAGATGCTATCGAAACCGTCATCAGCCAGTGCGAAATGTGGACGGATAATTATGAATAATGAGGAGACTCGATATGGGATATATTTACATTTTAACAAATCCATCGTTTCCGCAATACGTGAAAATCGGATATGCGACAGACGTAAAACAACGTTTGGATGAACTGAATCGTAGCACAGCGGTACCGTTCGCGTTCCGCATTTATGCTACCTATGAAGTAGATTCTGCACTCTCCGATAAGAAATTACATTCTATTCTGGACAAGCTGAATCCCGATTTGCGCTCTGCCGAGGAAGTTGACGGCAAGCGTCGTATCCGTGAATTTTATGCCATGACGCCGGAGGATTCATTCTCCATCCTTGAAGCGATTGCTGAGATCAACGGTTATCGCTCTCGTTTGAAAAAGTGGAAGGCGACAGCGGACGAGCAGCGCGACGAAGCTCTGGCGCTGGAGATTAACGAACAGCATCAGGAGCGCATGGCGCCGTTTACATTCTCCGCGTGCGGTATTGCAATCGGTGAGCAGATCGAATTCTGCTGCAACGGAAACAAACACACCGGCGAGCTGTGCGAGGTCGTTGATGATAAGCACGTTAAATACTGCGGAGAAACATGGTCGCTTACAGCACTTGCAAAACATCTTACTGGGGCGAAAAGTGCTATTGCCGGCCCCAAGTATTTCAAATACAAGGGCGAATGGCTAAATAGCATCAGGCATCGCTTAGGGGTATAATTTGCATAATATATGAGGTCGTTATGGATAATGCAACTTATTACAAGGAACTTGAAACACGTGTTGCCGTAATTAGAGAATTGCGTAGGCAATGCCCATCTTTTGCTAAAGGAATTATAGGCGAAACACTTTTTAAGGAAGATCTTTTTTTCTGCGCTGCGCTCGATCGCAACGTGCAATTATCTGAAGGGTTTATTAAGCTATTGCAGCAAAGAAATTTATCCTGCGTTGGAGCACTTTTACGCATGCAAATGGATAATTGTATGAGAACTTATGCGGCGTTTATAGCAGCAAACAAGGATGCTGTTATAGATTGCATTATCCATGGGAAGAAAATACGCGACCTGGCAGATATAGACGGTAAAAAAATGACAGATGCGCATCTCAAAAAGAAAATGTCCGCATTCAATACTTCATTTCCTGACGTATATGATAAGGCAAGCGGTTACGTCCATTTTTCAGATATGGCTTTTTATCAAACTGTAGTCAGCTGTAATGATAATATCATAGAATGGCAAATAGGACAGGCTTTGCAGGAACGGTTTAATCCTCTATTGTTAGAAGCCGCAGACGCATTTATACATTTTACCAAGATTCATTATAAAATGCTTCAAGCGGTAGTAGACAGCAAGCAGCGTTACGACGCTTTACACGAAGCAGATGCTGATTAGAAATACGGAGATAAAATGAAAAACAAACTTGTATCGCTAGTTGATATGGTAAAACTGGCAGATAATGAAGTGCTGTCAGAAAGTTATATAAGATATATTTGCGGTATTACTACAGAACATCAATATAGACATCAAGAAATTTTAGAGATAAACTGCTTGCTCCATAGCATTCATTTATGGAACGGCAAAACCGAAGGCTTTCTCTATGGATATGTTGTTCCACAACTAAACAAAGAGTTCGATCTTTTGAAAATTACGGACTCTACTTGCTTGAATATAGAATTGAAAAGTGGCGAGGTATCTGAAGAAAAAATAATACGTCAGTTGCGACAGAATATTCATTATTTGAAGCTACTTAACAAAACCGCCCTTCGATCGTTTCTTTTTGTTTCTTCTGCAAAGGCGGTTTACACATTAGATGATGTTGGTAACTTGATTCGTGTATCAATAGAAGATTTAGAAAATGCAATAAATATCATGGGAACAGCCGAATTCATAGAACTTGATAATGTATTTTGTCCCAGCAATACACTGGTATCGCCACTAAATTCTACTGACAGATTTTTAAAAGCCGATTATTTGCTTACAGAGCATCAAGAAAATATCAAAAAGGACGTGCTCGCGTATGTTGAAACAAACACACAAGGGCGCTTTGCTGGAATTACAGGAGGCCCGGGAACAGGCAAGACACTTCTAATTTACGACATAGCACGTGAACTGGCAAAAACGAGAAAAATTCTTATGGTGCATAGTGGAATATTGTGCGATGGGCATTATGCGCTGAATGCAGTCTTGGAAAACATAAAAATAATATCCGCCAAGGAGCTTCTCCTGCGCGAAATAAAAGACGTTGATATCGTTATTGTGGATGAGGCGCATAGATTATATACTGACTCTTTAGAAAAAGTGGAAAGATGGGTTAAAAGAGCCAAAACAATCTGTTTGTTTTCCTATGATGCCGGTCAAACACTATCGTCTTCTGAAAAGCGGAGACACACGGCGGAATCCATAGATACTCTGTGTGGCAGTAATATTTATCGCCTAAAAAATAAAATCCGCACCAATAAAGAGCTGGCACTTTTTATCACTTGTCTTAGAGATTTAACGAAATATCGGGACGAGTACATGTTTCCTAATGTGACTGTTGTATACGAGCCGGATAAAAAGAAAGCGTTGGAAAGAGCAAAATCTTTTGAGCAGCAAGAATATACTTATATTTCTTTCACTGCTTCGTTCTATAATCCCGAATTGGATTATCAGAAAAGCGAATATAATACGCACAATGTTATCGGGCAAGAATTCGAAGGCGTTTGTATGATGTTGGATTATAATTGGTACTATGAAGGGGGCCATTTGAAGGGCCGCGAACATCCTAATCCGGATTATTTATTCGAACAGCTGTTGTATCAGGGATTAACAAGGGTGCGCAGCAAACTGGCACTAATAGTTTGTTCTGATAGTGTGCTAGCGCATATTTTACCATTGTTGAAAAATACATAGAATATGTAATAGTCATATTCGCTACTTAACTGCTAACACTCCGCTATCCGTCTGGACTTCGCCGCAGTTCTCTGGTATGATGTGTCCCACCAAAGGAGGTGGAGGCATGCGAAGTATCATTGAGGAGATATATTACGGCAACATTATGCCGACGGATCGGGATGTGGTGAAAGGCGACGAGTACGCGCATCTGCTGCATCTGCTCTCGCGCAACAGCACTGAGCTGGAGGAAACGCTGACGGAAGCACAGAAAGAGGTATTCGAGAAATACGATGACTGCTATGCGGAGATCAGCGACGCAAACGAAGTCACAGCGTTTACGATAGGCTTCAAAATCGGACCGCGACTGGTGGTGGAAGCAATTAGCGATGCCCGCGAGATCACCGAACCGAAAATGAACTAATGAAAAAACAGCATCGCAGCAGTAGTGCCGCGGTGCTGTTTTTTCATCACTGAACAACTGAAATCGCGTGAAGCAATTTCACCAAACTTTTTCTATATTCATCTCATATGCGACTTTATTAAAAAATCATTCAGGAATATTCAGATATTCAGTATACAAGTACCCTTTTGCAATGGCCTTCCTTGGGGGTACTAGGGGGGGTGATAAAAGGCGCCGAGCAAACGTATTGCTCGGCACCCGTGTAATATTAAATCATCCAGATAGGAACTATATAGTTTTCGGCGCTTAGTGCGGAGAGCTTTGGACGCATACAGAGGATTGCACCGTTGCCACGCGGAACGGAGGCTTTATCAAGCAGGTTGAACGCGGTGAGAAGCTCGCTGCCGGGATTAACGGAGCGCTTGATTTCAAGCGGATGAAGCATTCCGTCACTCTCAATCACCATATCAATCTCATTTGAATTGCTGTCGCGATAGTACCAGAGGAGGCACTCCTTCGCGTTGTTGTGGTAGGACTTGAGAAGCTCGGCCACCACAAAGTTTTCAAGAATTGCGCCGTTGATTGCACCGTTCATCAAAATTTCAGGCGACGAGTAGCGAGTTAGATAAGCAACCAAGCCGGTATCAAAGAAATACATCTTCGGAGTTTTTACGGTGCGTTTTAACAGGTTATTGGAATACGGACGCAAGAAGAAAATAACATCAGATTTCTCAAGCACCTGCAACCAGCGCTTTGCGGTATCGTCAGAAACACCAACATCCTGTGCGATATCGTGCACATTGAGCATATGTCCTGCTCGGCAGGCAGCAGAGCGTACAAAATCACGGAACAGAAGTGGATCGGCAAGCTGCGCTTGTTCTTTGACGTCTCGTTCAATATAGGTTTGCAAGTAGCTAGAATAAAACACGTCGCGGTCGGAATATTTTCCACTCACAAGACCGGGCATAGAACCGCGCCAGATGCGATTATAAATCTCGGTGAGGTCTGCAGGGGCGTTGGTCTTCTCGCGTGCCTTCAATGCACCAAGATCAAGCGAAAACGGCGTGCATTCTCCGGAGCCGTAGATTTCGTGCTGGGACAAACTTGTCATATGCAAAATTGCCACACGTCCGGCAAGAGACTCCTGTGCAAGCTCCATCAATTTGAACGCTTGTGAACCGGTAAGCCAATAAGTACCCGGTGCAGCCCCCTTGTCAATCTTCATTTTAATGTACGAGAACAGCTCAGGCGCGTACTGCACCTCGTCAATCATAATCGGCGCGGAATGCATAGTTAGGAACATAGCAGGGTCACGCTTTGCGAGTGCGCGTTCCTCCAAATCATCGAGGGTAACATATTCTCGGCTATCGTCCATAAGCTGACGCAGAATCGTGGTTTTGCCAACCTGACGAGGACCCGTAATTAAAATGCAGGAATACTCTTTCGAAAGAGTTACAATTTTATCTTCAAGATCGCGTTTGATGTAAGCCATACTGAATTCCTCCTAACGCTAAAATACGATGCTATCTTATTTTAGCATAAACGAGGTCGTTTTTCAAGGCTAAAATACGATACAATCGTATTATTCCCTAAAAATTGATTCTAAAAATCCTTAAAGGGGGTGATGCTTATGATTGTACGAACAATTCTTTGGAATCAAAAATAAACAAAGGAGGTAAAAAACAATGATGATTTCCAAAGAACAATTCCTTGCCATCAAGAAATGCCAAAGCGAAGGCATGTCGATGGCGGCAGCAGCCAAGCAAATTGGCATATCGGTGGAAAGTGGGCAAAGCTTAACGAAGCAGGCTTCGATGCGCTCAAGCGGGATGATATACCGTACATGGATCAGTACCGCGAGTTCATTTTAAGTATCCTGCGCGTCTGCCCGCAAACGAGAGAGACGAATATTTTGTACCGTCTCAAAGAGTCTTTTCCGGACTTCGAATGCAACAAACGCACATTTTACCGGTACATGCACATCCTGCGTGAGCAGACCGGGTTTGTGCAGTTTACTGGACGTGTTACGTCGCCGCGGGAGGAGTCGCCACCGGGCTATGAAGCCCAAGTGGATTTCGGGCAATTTCGCATGAAGGACATGTACGGAAAACAGGTACGAGTGTATTTCTTTTACATGGTATTATCCTACAGCCGCATGCACTACGTATATTTCAGCCGAGAGACGGCGATTGAGGCGCACGAATATGCCTTTCGGTATTTCGGCGGCAGAACGCAGATGATCATGTACGACCAAGACCGTGTGTTTGTAGTGGATGAAAACTTCGGAAATATCGTGCTCGTTTCGAAATTTGAGGAGTACGTGAGGCGGACAGGCTTTTGTGTAAGGCTTTGCAGACCACACGATCCACAGAGCATAGGTAAGGTAGAGTCCTTCGTCAGATACGTGAAGGAAAGCTTTTTGGAAGGCGGAATCTATTACGGCATCGACGCGCTCAACAGTGAAGCGCTACGCTGGCTGGACACCGAGGGCAACGGCACTTCCAATGCCCGCACAAGGCAGATTCCGCGTGTCATGTTCCGCGAGGAAAGCAAGCATCTTGTGAAAGTTCACGCCATTGACGCCGGCATGACGGATATTCGCAGTGTGTCGGACAAGTACACAGTCAAAGTGGATTGGAGCGTGATCTTTATCACAAACCGTGAGCTGTCAGAATGGCAGCAGGCAGCCGAGGATAAGCACCTGATGCAGACCTTGGCGGACAAAATCTCAAGCGACAGTCAGCTAATTAGGCTGTCATAACAAACCACGGCGAGAACGCCGTGTCCGTTTGCCAAAAGCAAACTCGAAAATTTTGAAAAAGACATGGCTAAAGCTATTTTATATAGAATTCCCACATCGACGAATTTGTGACACGCGATATAGCAAAATCGATTACTCGGTTGCAATTTTTAGAGTGGGTATAGGGGGATACAAATCCTTACAACTTTTATACCGAAGACGGGCGAGGAGTGCCGCGCGAAAAATCGGGAAATCAAGAAGGCATATACCCCCCGAAATCAAGATTTTCGGGAAATCAAGACTTTGGGGCTGTACTCACAGGATCAGCAATGGCAGCGCGGCATGCGACAGCCATCATGTAAGAGACTATGTGCTGCAGCGCACCTACCTCGCAGCGATACGCGAGATGATCGAAGACACAGACGACATCATGGCGGCGGTCAAGGACAGCGCAGGACTGGTAATGCAACCCGAAAACGCAGCAGCACTGGCAGGAATCGAACAGGAGATCATCGAGGTACAGGAGACGGCGCTCGGACTGCACAAGGCAAAGCAGGCGCACAAGATCACGGACGGCGAATATGCAGTGAAAATCAGTGAATGCGGCCAGTGCATGAAGGAACTGGAGGCGCAGCAGGCGGAACTGCAAACGGCAGAATCCAGATACGCGGAGGTCAAGGCGTGGCTCGACTCCTTCGAAGCGCACATCAAGAGCGGCGACATACTGAACGCAGACGACGGCACGATCGTCAAGCAGCCGGTCGAGCAGATCATCGTAAACGACGACGGCATCGAGATACAGTTCAAATGCGGCGCAACCATCGAAAAGGAATATGAAGCAGCATAAGCAAAACCCTCGGCAGTGGACAAAACCATGGTCGAGGGCTTTTTTATTAATATTACAGCAAGCGATTGAATAATTCATAAAAATGTGATATTATAGACTCACCGATAAATTCCAATTTACAGAGTTGATGAAACACAAAGGGAGACGGAAAAATATGATTGAACAAATTTTTAAATTAACACAAGGAAATGAAAAAACAGTTGAAAAGGTAATTATTGATGAAAATATACACTATATGCATATGATCTTGAATA
>JAQXIB010000193.1 GCA_029007575.1 Clostridiales bacterium
GACGATGTTGAACTGGTAGCAATCTGTGACATACGTCCCGATACCGTTGCTAAAAAGGCTGTAAGTGAAAAAACGTACACAGATCTGGATGAAATGCTGAATAAGGAGACCCTGGACATCGTCGATGTGTGCACGCCCTCATATCTGCATAAAGAGCATAGCATCAAAGCAATGAAAAAAGGAACCCATGTACTGACCGAGAAACCCGCCGCGCTCAAAGCGGAAGATGTCACGGAAATGTACCGCACCGCACAGGAGAACAATGTTAAATTAATGGTCGCCCATGTCATCCGGTTCATGAAAGATTATCGGATACTCAAAGAGATTTTTGAGTCCAAAAAATATGGTGAATTATTGCAGGGACATTTTTGGAGATTATCTGCTACGCCGAAGTGGTCATGGGACAACTGGATGCTGGATGAATCCAAAAGCGGGCTAGTGCCGTATGATCTTCATATTCATGACTGTGACTTTGTGTATAGCTTGTTGGGCAAACCCAAGGAATGTCATGTGACAAGAAGCAAGGTGAAAGGAAACACCTACCCGGATCATTATATTGCGCAATATGAATATGACAATGCGACCGTTTTTGCAGAAGCGGCATGGTTTGATTGCGATAATTTCCCATTTCAGGCAGGATTTCGCGTTTGTTTTGAACACGCCATTATCTGCTTAGACGCAAACGGCATGAAGGGATATCTGTCCGACGGAACCGTGGTGGATTATGCCGCTGCGGCAGCGGCGGAAGATACCGGGATCAATTTGGTTTCCACCGACGGCTATTACGAAGAAATGCGTTATTTTAAAAATTGTGTCCAGAAAAACTGCTTGCCGGATGCGGTTCCGCATGAGGATGTGATCGGCGTCCTTTCACTGATTAGGAATGGCGTATCAAGTGCCAAAATGAATCAGACGTTTTAGTACAGTGTGATAACAACAATACCAATGGAATAAGGAATGATAATTATGATGAATTTTAAAGTCGGTGTATTGGCGGATGGTTTTCAACTGCCTTTTGAGCAGGCAATTGCAGAATCTGCAAAATTAGGGATAGACGGTGTGCAAATCTATGCAGTCAGCGGAGATTTGGCGCCGGAAAACGTAACGCCGGCAATTTTGCGGGAAAAAACAAATATTTTAAATCATTACGGCGTAAAAATTTCAGCTATTTGCGGTGATTTGGGCGGACATGGATTTGAAAATAAAGACGAGAATGCAGCGCGAGTGGAAAAATCCAAAAAGATCGTGGACACGGCACTGCAGTTGGGTACCAATATCATTACTACCCATATCGGTGTGGTGCCCGAAGATATTCAAAGCGAGCAATATAAAACCATGCAGGAAGCCTGCAATCAACTAGCGGAATACGCCAATAGCAACGGTGCGTACTTTGCCGTTGAAACCGGTCCGGAGCCGGCTGAACGGTTGAAGAGATTTTTAGACAGCTTAAGCTCCAAAGGGGTAGCGGTCAATTTTGATCCTGCAAATCTGATCATGCTGTCCGGCGATGATCCGGTTGCCGCAGTGGATACGCTGAAGGATTACATCGTCCATACTCATGCCAAAGACGGCGTAAGGCTGGAAAGAACGAAAGCAAATCCGGAACAGACCTATTTGGAGCTTCCGCTTGGCATGGGCTTTGTAAATTTCCCGCGCTATTTAAAGGCATTGTCTGATATTGATTATCACGGTTATCTGACGATCGAGCGTGAGGTGGGATCAAATCCGGCAGCAGATATTAAGATGGCAGTGACATTTTTGAGGAAATGTATGCAATAAACATCATGTAATCGGAGCGGTGAGGAAAAAATTCTTTGTGATTTGAAATAAACATCTTGTAAGCGGTGCGTTTGGTAAAATTTGCTTTGTATTTGATAATAAAGAAATTTTTCCGAAACGCTCCAATATTTTTTATTCGATAATGAAACACCTATTGAAATCCGCCCCCCTTGGTTTGGGCAGCAATAGGGTTCTTTGATTTTTGCGGGTTCAAATCTACATCGAAATTTTGAGTCGGCATCTTTTTCGCTACCTCTTGACAAACAGTATAAATCCGAACCTTCTCATACTTGGAGATGGGTTCGGATTTGCCATTTTCTTTGACTATCCTACTTTAATAGCAAGAAATAAGCCACAAGGGCAGGGATTTTTCACTCTCTGCCCTTGCTTGCGGTTTAAGTCGTTTTATCGGCTTGTGATGGTGTTTTCTGTTCCTTCGCTGTCTTGCACTCTTCTCGGTATTCCTTGCCCTCATCGGTGGCAAAGAACTCCTGAATGTCCGGCAAGAAACATTTTAGTATTCAATTAATTATTCTGTTTTTCTGGAACGCATATCATCTTCAATCTCAAAAAACGTCGTTTTATACTATCGCGCTGGGCACTCTGTATGGCATTTCCACCTTGGGAAGTACGATTTTATATATTTTAGCGCTTACGATGGGCCCTTTTTCTTATACTTCGGTTATTATTTTTTCATCCATGCTTATCCCGGCTTTATCCGGAGCAATTTTCTGGAATGAATCAGTCAGCATATGGCAATATATTGGCGTCGGACTTATTGTTATGACTCTTGTTTTGTCAGTTGACAGCAAACAGGAAAATCGACGCGCCTCTTTTCGATGGTTGCTTTGCTGTCTTGGTTCATTTGTATTCAGCGGAGCCATCGGTGTCCTTCAAAAAGCACATCAAAATTCGATATACAAAGCAGAAATCAATCAATTTTTGCTGATAGCATTTCTGATATCGGCTGCTTTCTCGGCGGTTTTGTATTTTATCAATCGCAAACGTCCCCAACCGATTGAAAGTGGTGACAAAAGGCAAAATATAGTATTGGGAGCAGTATCCGTCATAACCGGAGTTTGCGTTGCGCTTGCTAACGTATTCAATATGTATCTATTCGGAGTAATGCCAAGTGTGTTCTTTTTCCCGGTGGTGAATGGCTCCAATGTTATTTTGTCAGCCGTAGCGGGTATTATTATCTGCAAAGAAAGAATGGGCGTAAAACAGTGGTGCGGTTTGTGTATAGGAATTGTTGCCATTCTGCTTCTGTGTCAAATGTAACAATACAAATTCATCTATCGATGTTTCGTATTGGGTATAGTAAAAGGCTTTTGGGCGGATATAAATTTTGGGCACCTGAGGTTTATAAATACAAAGAAAAATTATTGAGAAAAATAGTCAGCTGATTTGTAGCATTTGAGTTATGCGATGACATTATATCGGCGTACTTAAATTATTTTCAAAACAGAAAAGCTTCACTCATCATCAGCCATTCGGAGTGTGACCACTATAATTTATTATCGACAGTCCAAAATTTGTTTTTAAAGAAACTATACTGTGCTTTTGTGCCAAACACAGTATTAACATTAACCGCAAAGCAAATTGTTGCAAGAATTGAAAAGAACTGTACGCTTATAAAACATTTACACCACCGTCTAAAACGATTAAGTCAAATTCAAAAATGCAAATCATATCGTCGGGGAAAGTTATAGTTTATTTATCGGTAAAAAAGATAGATCGAAAACAAGTCGGGTTTGGCGTTAACCATATTTGAAAATAGAGATGCAGTTATATTATCAGCCGACCATACTAATCATCAAGTTTGGTCATATATGTACACTGAACTAAAAAGAAGCATCTTCGCGGAGTTTGACATATTGTGGTTCCTCACCATGGAGGAAGGGATGAGCGAACTGACTGGGGATGCAAGGACATAATAGTATCCATAGAATAAATATGTTTTGTTAGGATATGTGGGTATGTAACCATCAGGCTTGGGAGCGTGCTTGAATGGCATTCAAGAGGTCGAGGGTTCGATCCCCTTCAGGTCCACCATTAGTTGGTAAAGACAAAAAACCAACCCGTCTCATTTCGAGACGGGTTGGTTTTTTGTACCTATGCGGTCA
>JAQXIB010000194.1 GCA_029007575.1 Clostridiales bacterium
GTTTCATATATAATAGAAGCATTTGTAAAATTCATACCGAATCGTTTCTATCGAAATCGGTATGAATCTTACGAATTACAACCCTCTCTGTTTGAGTCCGGCTGCGAGCTGAACATAAAATTCCCGCACATCAAATTCGGGGATATTTTCCCTGTTCAGATCGATCATATCCCCGTGAGAAATGCCGCGCTTGCCGTTGACGGTCAAAAAGGTATAATTCTGTCCCCATCGAAAAGATTTTTCGGACACCAAGCCGTCATTCGGCCCGTCAAAATACTTTACAAGAGGATAGGTAAAATTCAGCGGGAACTTTCCGTTAGCGGCGTGATTCAGTTTGGAGCCGACGCTTTGACAATAAATCTCTTCGGGATCAGGCATTGTCTTGTTCAATTCGGCGCATCTGTTCGCAGTCAAATCGCGGACTGCCGCCATAAAATCCGGATGATGATCTCCCAGCTTTTTCATCGCTGCGTTATATGTGTCGGCAATGCGCTGCTGCATCGATTCCGGAAGCTTATTTAACAGATAATCGGCGAATTCGCACCCTCTGTGCGGCGTATTGATGGTGGTAATCGATGCCACATAAGGTGCTGCTCCACAGCAGCTTACAGCATACCGACAATCCAGTCCGCCCTTGGAATGAGCAATAATATTCACCTTGCCGCAGTTTGTCTGCTCCACAATTTCCTTTATTCTCGCCGTCAACTCTACTCCGCTGTCAGACACCGAAGCGGCAGATTCATGATTCCCATAAAAAATTTGTGCGCCGTTCTTCTTTAATTCCTCCGGAATTCTCCCCCAGTAGTTGAGATATTTAAAATCCCTGAAAAAGACGCCGTGAACCAACAGCAAGGGATATTTGGTCTGACAGATTTGCTCATCATGCCGGTTGAAATCCAGTTCCGCCTTTTGTGCTTCAAATTTTACTTCTTTCGATACAATCCGGATAATACTTACCAAAGCAATTAAATTGGCAATCGGGATCCATCCCAATAAAATGCCGATCACTCTGTGCTTGATGCCGAGCTGAACCGAAGAACAATACACGCTGATGATACCGTTCCAAAAGACAACCGCTTCCGCGCAGATGCAGACAACCGCGCTCCATACCCATACCGACCAACATGCAGGGAACAGATAAAACGCAGCTATAATATGATAGATAACCGATAAGAACGAAGACATTAAAAACATTTTCAGGCATACCGTGCCATGATAGCAGACACGCAATCTGAAACTATGGATGCGGCATCCGACAAGCAGCGGCACGATATTAGCAAACAGAAATACCGCAAGCAACACCGGAATCAACCAATACTGTTCCGTATGCTGTATCAACCAAAAGCAATTCGCCGAAACCGTAATCAGCAAAGTATCCAATAGGATAATGATTGTTTCCATAAATGATTTTTGGGATTTTTTCATGATGATGACAATCCCCTTCCAAATATTGTGTCCTTTAAAATCAAACTCAATGTTTTCCAAAATTGCCGTTATGATTATTATACACGAAACATCGGAAATTGTCCAGTTTTCACGGTTGCCGAAACACTGCCACCACCGATTTCTTGATATTTTTCATAATTGTTCATAAAACTGTTGTTTTTCAGGACAAGAAGTATTATAATAAAAATAATTGCAAAAACTGATTGAGAATGACTGAAATCGTGTCTGCAAATGCTGATACGAAAGAAAGGATGTGTCTGTTGGTGAAAAAGATATTTTCCTCTTTTATAGCACTGTGCTGTCTCATTGCCGTTACGGTTCTCGGAGTATCCGCTCAGTCGCTTGCCCCCGCTACCGGAGATCGTGCAGTGGAATTGCTGCCGTTGTTTATTATCCTGATCATAGTCGCAATTGCAGCTATGGTTGCTTGTCTTGTAATCTTTAGAAAGAAAAAATAATATGGAGGATTTTTAATGACATTCGATAAGGTGAGAACCAGATTTGCGCCCAGTCCGACCGGTTATATGCATGTCGGTAACCTGAGAACAGCGCTCTATGCCTATTTGCTGGCAAAAAAAAATAACGGTACCTTTATTTTAAGGATTGAAGATACCGATCAGGAACGATATGTGGAGGGCGCTGTTGATATTATCTATAACACGCTCCGTCAGACCGGTTTGCTGTGGGACGAGGGCCCCGATATCGGCGGTCCGGTAGGGCCCTACATTCAAAGCCAAAGAATGGGTATGTTTAAAGAGTATGCGATGCAATTGGTCGAAAAAGGAGCTGCATATTACTGCTTCTGCGACAAGGAAAGACTGGAGGAAGTAAAGGTCATTCAGCAGGCAAGCGGTATTGCTCCCCATTATGACGGTCATTGCCGCAACCTCTCCAAAGAGGAAATACAGGCAAAACTGGACGCGGGGATTCCTTACGTGATCCGCCAAAAAATGCCCCAGGAGGGCACCACTACCTTCCATGATGAAGTGTTCGGCGATATTACGGTGGAAAATTCTATTTTGGACGATCAGATTTTGATTAAAACCGACGGAATGCCGACTTACAACTTCGCCAACGTGGTCGACGATCACACCATGGGCATCACTCATGTCATCCGCGGAAACGAATATCTGTCCTCAACCCCAAAATACAATCTGCTTTATCAGGCGTTCGGTTGGGATATTCCGGTTTATGTACACTGCGCTCCGGTCATGAAAAATGCTACCGAGAAGCTGTCCAAACGAAACGGAGATGCTTCTTTCCAGGATTTGATCGCCAAAGGCTATCTGACCGAAGCGGTCATCAATTATATTGCGCTGTTGGGCTGGAGTCCGAAAGGCGAACAGGAAGTATTTACGCTGGAAGAGCTAGTTCAGGAGTTCGACATCAGCGGTATTTCCAAATCTCCCGCCATTTTTGATCCGGTGAAGCTGAAGGCAATTAACGGCGCTTATATTCGCAAGCTCAGCCCCGAAAAATTTGAAGAAATGGCAATGCCTTATATTCGGGAAACCTGCAAACGGGAGGATGTAAACACCGCGATGATCGCAGAGGTCTTACAGCCGCGTACCGAATTATTTACCGACATTCCGGAACAGGTCGATTTTATTGATCAATTGCCGGAATACGACATTGCTTTATATACCCACAAGAAAATGAAAACCAATTCCGAAACGTCTTTGGAAGCGCTCAACTGTCTGCTTCCCGTATTAGAGGGTGTCGAGGATTGGAATATGGACGCTCTGCATCAGGCGATCTTCTCGAAGATCGAAGAACTCGGTGTGAAAAACGGATATATGCTCTGGCCGCTCCGCGTGGCACTATCCGGAAAGCAATTTACCCCCGGCGGCGGCTTGGAAATCGCTGTTATCATCGGGAAAGAGGACACCCTGGCAAGAGTGCGTAAAGGTATTGAAAAACTAAAGGCGGAAGCATAAGCGAAAGCCTTGGCAAAGGACGAACACACCATGCAAAACAGCTTTTTCTCTATGATTTCCCGCATGAAGCACATCAACCGTTGGGGACTGATGCGCAACACCTGGAAAGAGACCTTGTCCGAACACAGCTTGGATGTTGCCGTGATCGCTTACGGATTGGCGGTCATCGGCAACACCCGTCTGCAGAAGGAATACGACTGCGACCGCGCCGCCGTTTTGGGCATCTATCACGATGCCAGTGAAATCATCACCGGCGATCTTCCTACCCCCGTCAAATACCACAACGAAGAAATCAAGCAGGCATACAAAAAAGTGGAGGGAGTTGCCAATCAAGCGCTTCTTGACATGATTACAAAGGATATGCAGCCCTATTATCAGCGTCTGTTTGTCAAATCCGAAGAAGATGCGCCACTATGGAAGCTGGTCAAAGCGGCAGATAAAATTTCGGCATATATTAAATGCATAGAAGAAGAAAATGCCGGTAATCGTGAATTTTTGAAAGCGAAGCAAACATTACACGATTCCATCGTCAGCTTGCAACTGCCGGAAGCCGACATTTTCATGAAGGAATTTTTGCCGTCCTTTGCAAAAACATTAGACGAGCAATAATGAGAAAGGATATGATATTATGAACGAACAATTTCAAAATCAGCCCTACCCGCCTGCGCCGAAGCAGCAAAACACGGTAATGGGAGTCTTGTCTTACATATCTATTTTATGTTTGATTCCCCTTTTAACCGAAAAAAATGATCCTTTTGTGCAATATCACGCCAAGCAGGGACTCAACCTGTTTATCATTGAAGTGGTTGTCGGCATCATTGGCGGCGTTCTGACCGGCATTTTCAATTTTATCCCCTTTGTCGGCGGCATTTTAAGCGGTGTCATCGGTTTCGTAACCGGTGTGTTGAGCCTCTGCTTTTTTGTGCTCTCGATACTGGGAATCGTCAATGTCTGCAACGGCGAAATGAAGCCTTTGCCGGTGATTGAAAAAATACAGTTAATTAAATAATGGCAATTTCTCCTCCGGCATCTCATACTAAAATCTAATTGAAAGCTTTAATCAATTTTCGAGAATGAATTGTACCGAAAAAGGCAGACGACGACGCTGGGCTGACGCCCAGCAAGGAGGATAACACGTTCCGGTGCAATTCAGGTCGGAAAGAATTAAAGTGTT
>JAQXIB010000195.1 GCA_029007575.1 Clostridiales bacterium
TGCCTCGGCGATCCTGGTGACCACTGACGAGCAGCTTGCAGACGGCGTGGTCGGAGAGCTGGAGCGTCAATGTCAAACACTTTCCAGAAGCGAAATCATTCGGGAATCTTTGGAAAATTACGGTGCGATCATCGTGTGTGAGCGCACCGATGACGCGGTCGCACTTGCCAATGAGATCGCGCCCGAGCATCTGGAGGTTTGCATGGAGAATCCGGTGGAGTATTTAGGCAAGCTGGATAACGCCGGCTCGGTATTCTTGGGGCAATATGCGCCCGAGCCGCTCGGCGATTATTACGCCGGCCCCAACCACGTGCTTCCGACCAGCGGAACGGCACGGTTTTTCTCCCCGTTATCGGTGGATTCCTTTGTCAAGAAGATGGGGTATATTTATTATACAAAAGACGCGCTCGCTGCGGCAAAAGAGGATATTGTCACCATTGCCGAGCGGGAACAACTGACTGCGCACGCGAATTCTATCAAAATACGGTTTGAATAAATTTCCGGAGAGGAATTACCTTTATGGCATATCAATTAAGTGAAAAACTGAAAAAAATGGTTTCTTACGAGCCGATCAGCGGGGATTATGCGATCCGACTGGATGCAAACGAATCCTTTTTGCCTGTTGATGAGGAGATCAAAGCAGAGTTTACCCAAAAGCTGTCGGAGATCCCATTTAACCGATATCCCGATCCGCTCGCGGCCGAGGTGTGCCGCAAGTTCGCGGATTATTACGGGATCAACGCCGATTTCGTGACGGCGGGGAACGGCTCGGATGAATTGATCAGCGTGATCATCGGCGCCTTTTTGTCAGAGGGGGACAAGCTGCTCACGGTGATGCCCGATTTTTCGATGTACGGCTTTTACGCCGATTTGACAGGGGTTACCGTGCTCACACAGGAAAAGGACGAAAATCTGAATATTGACGTGGATGCGGTGATTCAAACGGTCCAGCGGGAAAAGGTGAATTGCGTGATGTTTTCCAATCCCTGCAATCCGACCGGGCAAGGACTTCCCCGTGAGGAAGTCCGCCGGCTGATCACCTCGGTGGACTGTCTGGTGGTGCTCGATGAGGCTTACATGGACTTTTACACCGAGAGCCTGCTGACGGAAGCTGAGCAGTATGATAACCTGATCATTCTGCGCACTTGTTCCAAAGCGTTGGGATTGGCGGCGGTCAGACTGGGGTTTGCAGTGGCGAATCCAACCCTGACGACGGTGCTCCGCGCGGCGAAATCACCTTACAATGTCAACTCGGTGACGCAGGCATACGGCAGCGTGGTGCTGTCGCATAAAGAGAAGGAACAGGCCGCCTTGGCGCAGATATTGGCGTCCAGAGAGGAATTGTATGGGGCGTTGGTCGGGATGCAGGAGAAATACCACTGCTTTGAGCGGGTCTATCCGACGGTGACCAATTTTGTGCTGGTGGAAACAAGTCGTGCCAAAGAACTGTTGAGAAACTAAAGGCAGAGTCTATCGTCGTTCGGCTGATGGGAAATCGTCTGCGAATCACGGCAGGTTCTCCTACCGAGAACAAAGCGGTGCTTGCTGCATTGGAAAAGCTAGTGTCACAAAACTGAAAGAAGCGATCAGCCGCTTCATAGGCGGCGGAGTTGATGTTTGCAGAAAGGCAATAAAACGGGGCTTGCCCCGGTAAAAAAAGGAGTGAGTCATGATGCGGCTCGGAACGGTAAAACGGGAAACCAAGGAGACACAGATCATCATATCAGTGGATCTGGACGGCAGCGGAGGAAACCGTATCAGCACCGGCATCGGCTTTTTTGACCATATGCTGACGGCGCTGGCGGTACACAGCGGCATTGACATGGATATTGAGGTACACGGCGATTTGCAGGTCGACAGTCATCATACGATAGAGGATACCGGGATTGCGCTCGGTACGGCTTTCGCCAAGGCGCTGGGAAACAAAGCGGGAATCTGTCGCTACGGCAGTATGTTTATTCCGATGGACGAATCGTTGGCGCTGGTGAGTCTGGACATCAGCGGCAGGCCGTATCTGGTTTTTGACTGCCCCTTTGTCACCGACAAAATGGGGGAGATGGATACCCAGATGGTAGAGGAATTTTTCCGTGCGTTTGCGTTCCATGCAGGGATTACACTCCACGCGAAGCTGTTGTACGGCAGTAATGATCATCACAAGGCAGAGGCGCTGTTTAAGGCGCTGGCGCACAGTCTGAAACAGGCGGTAAAGCGCACCGAAAGCGAAATACCGCTGTCCACCAAAGGGGTTTTATAAATGATTGCGGTTGTAGATTATGGTGCGGGGAACCTGTTTAGCGTGCTCAACGCACTGGAGTATTTAAAAATACCGGCAAAGCTGACTGCGGACGGAACAGAGCTGCAACAGGCAGACGCGATTATTCTGCCGGGAGTCGGCGCGTTCCCCGACGCGATGCGGATGCTGAACGGGACCGGTCTGACCGAGTTGCTGAAGGAGGAAGCCCAGAAAAAGCCGTTTTTGGGCATCTGTCTCGGGATGCAGATGCTGTTTGAATCAAGCTGTGAGTTTGAAGTGACGGCGGGGTTGGGATTGATTCCCGGAGAAATCGTCCGGATACCGGATACCGGCCTGAAAATCCCTCACATGGGTTGGAATCAACTGGAGATCAATCAAAGATGTCCGCTGCTTGACGGTGTGGAGGAAAAGGACAGCGTTTATTTTGTCCACTCTTATATGGCGCAGACGGCGCCCGAAAACGTCAGTGCCTACTGCGATTACGGCGTCAAGGTGCCGGCGCTGGTCCGGAAAGATCGGATATACGGCGCGCAGTTTCATCCCGAAAAGAGCGGTGCGGTTGGACTGCGGATGCTGCGCAATTTTGCGGCAATGGCGCAGGCAAAATAACAACGGCAAAACAGAAAGGAAAAAAGCGGATGAGGCTTGAGATATTACCGGCAATCGACATTAAGGACGGCAATTGCGTGCGGCTGTTAAAGGGAGATTTTGCCACGGTGGAAAAGGTTGCGGAGGATCCTGTTTTGACTGCACAGGGATTTGAACAATGCGGAGCAACATGGCTGCACATGGTGGATTTGGACGGTGCCAAAGATGCCGTCCCGCGCAATCGGGAGGTATTCCTGCGGGTAGCGCAGAGCACTTCGCTGAAAATCGAGGTGGGCGGCGGTATTCGCAGCATGGATACGGTGGATTACTACCTGTCAAACGGCATTGAACGGGTGATACTGGGCTCGGCGGCAATCAAAAATCCGCAGTTTGTGAAAGAGGCAGTCCGCAAATACGGCGAGCGGATCGTGGTCGGCATCGACGCCAAAAACGGAAAGGTCGCGGCGGAGGGCTGGCTGGATGACAGTGAGGTGGACTATCTGGAGCTAGCCAAACAGATGGAGCAAATCGGCGTCCGGTATATTGTGTTCACCGACATTTCCAAGGACGGCACCTTATCCGGTCCCAACCTCGAGCAGCTTAACGCCATCAATCAAGCGGTGTCTTGCAGTATTGTGGCAAGCGGCGGGATTTGTGATATCGAGGATATTAAGGCGCTCAAAAAGCTGGGCGTTTACGGCGCGATCTGCGGCAAGTCGCTTTATAAAGGCACGTTGAACTTAAAGGACGCATTGGCGGTCGGCGCGGAGGAAGAATAGGCAAAACCTAGGGAAAGGAATCGGATAATCATGCTTGCAAAACGAATCATCCCTTGTCTGGATGTGCGTGACGGTCGGGTGGTCAAGGGAATCAATTTTGTCGGGATCAAAGACGTCGGCGATCCGGTGGAATGCGCCGCGATGTATGACGAGCAGGGCGCGGATGAAATTGTGTTTCTGGACATTACGGCAACCCATGAGGGACGCGGCACCATTGTTGATGTAGTGCGCAAAACCGCGAAAAAGGTGTTTGTGCCGCTGACGGTTGGGGGCGGCATTCGGACGATAGAGGATTTCAGAGAGATTCTGCGCGCAGGCGCCGACAAGGTATCGGTGAACTCTTCGGCAGTCAAAAACCCCGAACTCATCCGCGAGGCGGCGGACAAATTCGGGAGTCAGTGCGTGGTCGTTGCCATTGATGCAAAGCGGATCGACGGCAGCTTTCATGTAGTGGTACACGGCGGGCGGATCGACACAGGACTCGATGCCATCGAATGGGCGAAGAAAGCCGAGGCGCTGGGCGCGGGAGAGATACTGTTGACCTCGATGGACACCGACGGCACCAAAAGCGGGTTTGATATCGAACTGCTCAACGCGGTGACCGATGTCGTTCGGATACCGGTGATCGCTTCGGGCGGGTGCGGCACGCTGGAGCACTTTTCGGAGGTGTTTCTGAAAAGCGGGGCGGACGCGGCCTTGGCAGCATCCCTGTTTCACTATCGGGAATTGACGGTCGGACAGGTGAAGGAACATCTGGAACAATGCGGAATACCGGTGCGAAAAAAACGATCGGTTTCCCTCTAATAAGGAGAGATAACATAAAAGAAATGCACCGCATTTCTTTTATGTTCCGCTTTTGTACTTTTTCGGCAAACACTATGCCGCAAAGATACAAAAGCTCAGAAAGGAATGGTCATAAGGATGGATTTGGATCTGTATTTTCAGAAAAGCGAGCTGATCCCTGCCATTGTGGTGGAGGAAAAGAACAAAGAAGTGCTGATGCTTGCTTATATGAACAAGGAAAGTCTGCAAAAGACGCTGGAAACCGGATATACCTGGTTTTACAGCCGCTCCCGTCAGGAGCTGTGGAACAAGGGCGCGACTTCGGGACATCTGCAAAAGGTGGTCAGCATCAAGGCGGATTGCGATGACGATACGTTGCTTGTGACCGTTCATCAAACCGGTGTCGCTTGTCATACCGGCGCATATAGCTGCTTTTTTAAAGAAATATACAAATCGGATAATAATGAATAGTTTATCCGGAAAGGAATGAAAAACAAGGATGGAAAACGATATTATAAAAGGCTTGTATGAGGTCGTCAAAGACCGCAAAGCCCATCCGCAGGAGGGCTCCTATACCTGCTATTTATTTGAGCAGGGAATCGATAAGATTCTCAAAAAATGCGGCGAGGAGTGCGCCGAGACGATTATTGCGGCGAAGAACACCAGCAGAGAAGATTTGAAAAACGAGGTATGCGACTTGTTGTATCATCTGTTGGTCATGCTGGCAGAGAAAGAAATCGAGATTGACGAAGTTTTAGAGATTCTGGAACAGCGCCGGCAGAAAATCGGCAATCTGAAGCAGTTTAAAACAGTAGACAGAAACAGTTAAATATAATCGATAAATTTTCAATCCGTCAGGTAGGCGGGCATCTGCTGACGTGATTTCATTTGTCTTTCGTAAGCATGTCGGCCTATTTCGGCACACGTATAGCAAAAAACACTGTTGGGGGGGGGGGTGGGGGCCGCC
>JAQXIB010000196.1 GCA_029007575.1 Clostridiales bacterium
CGTTTTATAGCACCAGAACGATTGAACCAAAACAATCTCCAGGACGAGAAAAACACGAAATTGGGCAGTCCTATCGTTCATTTACAGGCTATCGTTCAGGCAATCAAAACCGCTAAAATACGTGCGCACTTATCCGGCATATTACCATCCATGAAAGGAAAAGCAATCCGCTCATCAATATAGACAGCCACATGATCGGTTGGAGAGTTCCAGCTATCGTAGCAGTTGTAAATTGCTTAATCAATGATCCATAAAACAAGAGTTACACGTCTGAAAATTATTTGGTTGTGTAATTTATATATTTCGATTTACTGTTTTTAGGTAAAACGCCGAATATGTGATATAATATCGCAAGTAGTAGCGAAAAGGCATTGACTACATGCCATATTAGGAATATACTTATTACAGTGCCGCCGCCAAAGGAGGCTATGGTGTGAAGATCAGTTATAAAAAACTATGGATTCGGCTCATAGAAAAGGATATTTCCCCGGTGACTATGCGCAGAGATTTGTGTATTGCTACCGGAACGATGACGAAGCTCCGACGGAACGAAGAAGTTGCACTATCCGTTCTATTGCGTATCTGCGAGTATTTGGATTGTAATATTGGTGATATATGTGATGCTGTGCCAACGGACGCTGAATAAGAGGATAGGGATGAATATAAATGAAATGGCAACCTGTTAGAAATAAAGATTACAGTTCCCGTGATACTTACTGGAAGGGTGATTGCGCAAGATTTAACGAGAACGCAACGCTTTCAATTCACCTTCGTGGTAAACAGGAAAGTAAGTATGATTTGCAGCTTACCTTTACTCCCTATATTAAAGAGTGTAGTTTGTTAAAAGAGAAAAACGATACGAATACAGCATGTATGCTTTCCTGTCCCATTTTCGAAGCATATAAAAGTAGTCACGATTATTAGGTAATAACATTGAAAGAGGTGGATAAAATGGCTTTTTGCATTAACTGTGGGCAAGAACTTGTCGAAGATGCAAAATTCTGTGCGAATTGCGGTGAAGCAGCAGATGGCAATAGTTCAAATAGCCAAAGAAAAACCGCTTATGTTGGCGAAATATATAAGTGTCCTAATTGTGGTGAAATGTTAGGGGCATTTGTTTCTGTTTGCCCTTCTTGTGGCCATGAAATACGAGGAGCGCAGAGCGCAAGCGCAATTCGCAAACTTGCAGAAAAATTAGAGAACGCTACATCCGAAAAGCAACGGATTATTATCATCAAAAGCTTCCCCATTCCAAATACAAGAGAAGATATTTTTGAATTTATGCTTTTAGCCGCATCCAATTTTGATTCCGCATATTATGCAACACATTTACACGAGGAAGATATTTCTGATGCGTGGTTATCAAAAATTGAGCAGTGCTATTCAAAGGCTAAATTATCTTTTGGTGGTCACCCCGATTTTGAAAGAATTGAACGCATTTACTTAGGAGTTCAAGCCGATTGTGCTGCTCAGGAACGCAAAATTAAATCCGAAGAAAAAGCTCGAAGAGAAACTCAGCAGAGAGCCGAAACGGAGAAAGGCTTTAAGAAAAGCAAACTTCGTATTGTTATCATAATTTTTGCTGTGTTTTCTGCACTATGCATTGCAGTATCCTTTAATGATGGGAAAATCTTATCCGGAATTATTGCTATCGTAATGTTCACATCATTTGTAACAGCGTTTTTAATGGGTAGCGGTGTAATTAAAGAAAAGGTCAAAAATATAAGACTTCTTCCTTTGATCCTGGCGTGTTTGGTCTGTATTCCGTATTTTGCAGCGTATGGTGGGACTTATTCATCATTATCCGATCAATATGGTATGTTTGACAAAAAAACATATGAAACGCTTATTTGGGATGAATTGGTGATAGGAGATATGTTGCCTGCTCCGAATTCTCTTAACGGAAGAATAACTGAAAATTCTGATACAGTGCTAAGTTTATATCTTGCGGATGCGACAAAATCTGTTTTTTCAGAATACATTCAGTTATGTAAAACAAACGGTTTTACCGTTGACTCGACTCAAAGCACTACATCTTACGAAGCATACAACATAGACGGGTATCATCTATATTTACATTTCATCGAAAGTGATTCTGAATTATCGGTCACATTATATGATCCAGTAAAACGAAACACTTTAAACTGGTCAACTGTTCCTTTGATGCAAGACGTTCCAACGCCACCCTCAAACATCGGTGAGTTCACAAGCAATTATGATTGGACTGTAAGCGTCTATATTCTTGATGTAACATATGAGGAATACGAAGCCTATGTTGACAAGTGTATAGAGGCGGGATTTACGATTGACTTTGCAAGATACAAAAATTCTTTTCGCGGTGATGACGAAAAAGGAAATGAACTTAACGTGTCGTGGGAGGGAAACAATACAATAAAAATATCGGTCACAAATCGTGAATTCCTTTAATTCAAAAACGTGCATTTAGGAGGAAATATGGGATTATTCGATAGAATTAACCGCAAGGGCGATTTTATGGATGAGATCCGCTGTGATGAACCGTCATACTTGATCTGGAAGTGGCATCCTGCCGGGACGCAGTCTGGGGAGAGTAAACGGGAAAATGCAATTCGCTGGGGTTCCTCCCTGCGGGTGAAGGATGGGGAAGTTGCTGTCTTTGTATATGCGCAGAAGGATGGCACCATGCAGGATTTCATCGTCGGCCCGTATGACCAGATAATCGAAACGGCGAATTTCCCGGTCCTGGCAAATATTGTAGGCTTGGCATACAAAGGCGGAACACCTTTCCAGGCAGAAATCTACTTTATCAATGTGGCAAGGATCGTTCAGGTTCGCTTTGCAGTACCATTCTTTGATGTATACGACCCCCGCTTTCTGGACTACGGTGTTCCGGTTGCTGTGCGAGGAACGATCAGCTTTGGGATCACGGACTTCCGGGAATTTGTAAAACTTCATCGTCTCAGCAATTTCAGCCTGGAAGATTTCCAACGGCAGATTCGGGATGCGGTGACCCGCTATGTGAAGGACGCAGTTGCGAATGCACCAGCAGCGAATAATATACCCGTTGTTCAGATCGAGAGTAAGACGGCGCAGATCAATGATGCGGTTGAATATGATATAGCCCAAAGGTTGAAGGAAACCTTTGGGGTCACTGTTTCCGGCGTGGATATTGCCACGATTGAAATCGACAAACAAAGTGATGGATACCGTCAGTTAATGGCAATGACCAAGGATATTTTTGCAGGAGAGGCTAGGGCTCAATCAGAAGCAAAAATTCGGGATATTTACGCAAAACAGCGGATCGATTCTGAGAACTATGCAGAAACCCTGCGGATGCAGCGGGAAGAAAACCAGTATGCCCAGCACATGCACACCCGTAGCGCCAACATCGGAGCGTATCAGATGGAGAAACAGACGGAAGTTGGTGTCGCCGGTGCAAATGCGCTCGGACAAATGGGAGCCAATGGAGCCGGCAGTGTTGATTTGGGCAGCGGAAATGCCGGTTTCAATCCCGCAGCCATGATGGCAAATATGGCTGTTGGCAGCGTTGTTGGCCAGAATATCGCCGGTGCGATGGGCAATATGATGGGCGGCATGAATCAACAAGCTGTACCTGGTGCTGTCCCTCCCCCAATTCCAACTTCGGCATATCATGTGGTTGTCAATGGACAAGCCGCGGGGCCGTTTGATATAACCACGTTACAGCAAATGGCTGCTGCCGGACAACTCATCTACGATACCCTTGTATGGAAAGCAGGTATGGCGCAATGGGAAAAAGCCGGTAGTATTAATGAACTAAAAGCGTTGATTACACCGCCCATTCCACCCATTATGTAAACATGGTCACGCTCTGAAGATCATAATCTGCTCACTATCTCCGTCCCATCCATGAAGGAAAACACGATCCGCTCATCCGCATGGACGGTAACATGATCCACCAGGGTATTCCACAACGCTTCATCAAAGTCTATCGGAATTTCCTCCAATTCCGTCAGCCGGAACAGAATGCCGCTGAAAACCATGGCTGTGGCTTCCATGGCTTTCTTCCGTTCCAGCAGGGATTCATACTCCGCTTTCTTTTCTTCATACTGCCGGGTCAAATCGGTATGCTGCTGCCTGTATGCTTCTTCCGTCAGATTGGCGGAAGCGTTCATCAGGATGCAGCTTCTCACCATGCCGGAGAGCCGTTCCAAATCCCGCTCGGCCTTTTCGATGTCTGCGTCAATGAAGTCCGTATCGGTCATGGTTTTCTGCACA
>JAQXIB010000197.1 GCA_029007575.1 Clostridiales bacterium
TAACGGAAGAGTGGTATAATCATATGACGATAAAAGCCAAGGTTATGCGGGTCATACAAGGTATATTCGCTTGTTTTGCGGTTATACTTGCTATCGCGTTTTCAAAATCTCTTGCCAAAGGATGCTTATACGGTATACGAATTTGCCTGAACAGTTTGATCCCGTCCTTGTTTTTTTTCATGGCGCTGTCCTCTTTTCTGATGCAAAGCGGCATAGGAAATAAAATGTTTTATCCGTTCTGCCGTCTATTGTCAAAATGGTTTCGGATCGAAAAAAAGCAGGTTCCGATTTTTTGCTTCAGCTTGCTCGGCGGATATCCGATCGGCCCCAAGCTGATTGCCGATGCGATCAAAACAGGAGAATTGCAGCAAAAGACCGGAGAGCAAATGCTTGCTTTTTGCGTCAACTGCGGTCCTGCATTTCTGATTTCAGCCGTTTCTGTTCCGATATTTCATAACTATCGCATCGGACTGATCGTTTATCTGTCGCAAATATTAGCGTCGATTTGCATTGGATGCCTGGTCGGCAGAAAGCAGACAACCGTTACACCGCAGCCTGTTTCGGTAACTCAACCGCCATCTCCGCATCGGTCTTTCAGCAACGAATTTGTTATTGCAGTGCAGACTTCGGTAAAATCCATGGCTTTAGTTTGTGCTTTTGTAGTCGTATTTACCGGTATTACCCAAATTCTAAAGGATACCGGCGTGATAGCAGGCATCTCCTCTCTGTTACAGCATATCATGACAAAAGAAGCGGCAGATTGCTTGATCATCGGTTTGCTGGAAGTGACAAGCGGCTGCGCGCAGTTATCCGGATGTCCGTCTATGCCGCTTTTTATTCTGTTTACCGGTTTTGGCGGAATCTGCGTCCAAATACAAACTAAAGCGATTCTGAATCAGGTCGGCGTCAAAATGAGATGGTTTTATTTGTTTCGTCCGATTTATCTCCTGTTAAGCTACATTTTCAGTATGTTTTTGATTCGGCTGTGCGGCGGAGAAACCGCTGTTTTTCAAGCGCAGGATCAGATTATCCGCAAAAATTATACCGTTTCTCCGGCAGCTTCTGTTTTATTGATCATTTTATCCGTTGTCCTCTTGTTATCCTGTAAAAAATCTGATACAATAGAAACAGAACAACCGTTACCCGGAAAGGAAGGAATTTGAGCGATGAAACGCAAATTTTTCGGCAGTAAAATCGAACCTGCTTGCGAATACTGTGAATTCGGCAAGCAGACAAAAGACGGGCAAACCGTTTTATGCAAACATAACGGCGCCGTGGCTCCCTTTTTCAGCTGCAAAAAATTTGTTTATGCGCCGCTGAAACGAAAGCCGGGTAAAGTTCGGGTGTTGCAAAAATTTGAAAAATCGGATTTCAGCTTGTAATCCATTTTATGACGGAAAAAGCCATGTTCATAGGTTTAGCCATTGGCATTTACGGCTTAATCAAAAAAAGATAATGAATAATGACGTGCAGTGCGCCTGTGTTGCGGTGTGCTGCACGTTTGTTATTTACCGATCTATCAAAATGTTGATGTTCATAAAATAACGGTTGTATATTGTCGAAAGAACTGATAAAATATATTATAGTGTGTTTATTGCCAATATCGTCAGAAAGGTGGGATAAAGAGCATGGCACTTTACGGTGAGTTATGCTCTGTGAAATGTATAAGCATCTGATTGATTTAAATGATTTTTCCCGAGCGGAGTGGGAGGAAATTATATCCTGCGCCGTGGAAATTGAAAAGGATCCTGAAAAATACAGTCATGCGTGTGACGGAAAGATTCTCGCCACCTTATTCTACGAGCCTTCTACCAGAACGCAGATGTCTTTTCAAACTGCAATGCTGCGGTTGGGCGGCAGGATTATCGGCTTTGACAATCCGAACAATTCCTCTGTTTCGAAGGGCGAAAGCGTAAAAGATACCGCCAAGATCGTCAGCGGATATGCCGATATCATCGCCATGCGAAGCCCGCAGGAAGGGGCCGCATACGCCGCTTCTCTCTACACCGACTGCCCTGTTATCAACGCCGGAGACGGCGGACATCTCCACCCTACTCAAACGCTGACCGATCTGCTTACCTTAACGCAGGAAGTGGGACGACTGGACAATCTGACTGTCGGGTTATGCGGCGATTTAAAAAACGGTAGAACCGTTCACTCTTTGATCAAAGCACTTTCCTGCTTTGAAAACAATCGCTTTATTTTAATTTCAACCAAAGAATTGGCGATCCCGCCCTATATCAAAAGCTTTATGGATGCCTATAATTGCCAATATACCGAGGTCTTTTCACTGAAAGAAGCTATTCCGCAACTAGATGTGCTTTATATGACCCGAATCCAGAAAGAACGGTTTGCCTCCGAAGAAGAATATCTGTCTCAGAAAAATATATACGTTTTAGATCGGGAAAAATTGATTGACGCAAAAAAATCCCTGCGGATCCTCCATCCCCTGCCGCGTGTAGATGAAATCACCGACGAGGTAGATTCTGACCCGCGTGCGGTATATTTTAAGCAGGCTGTACATGGAATGTATGTCAGAATGGCGTTGATTATTTACTGCTTGACTCACAGCGCAAAAGAATCAAAAGGCGCAGCTGTGGTTTTGAATGAAACTTGTACCAATCCGAAATGTATTACCCAAACCGAGAAATATCTTCCAAAATTGTTTGAAAAAAACGGCGATATGATTTCCTGCCATTATTGCAGTCAGCGAAAATTAATTTGAATGCTTTGGTATGACTGTTTTTGTCTGTTATAAAATCGCAAAACCGGTAAACAATAGCTAATACTAAAATCTGATGAAACACTTTCAATCAGATTTTAGTATAAGACGGCTGTTGCTTGCCGGTTTTGTATTTGTTCAGTAACAGAAAAGGAATGATTGAAAATATGGAAATTTTAGAGCTCACAAAACAAAATTTTAACGAGTATGTGTCCAATTCCAACAAGCCTGTCATGATCGACTTTTGGGCAAGCTGGTGCGGGCCTTGCCGTATGCTCGCTCCGATATTTGAAGAAATAGCCAAAGAAGTAACCGAAGATATAATGGTCGCCAAGCTAAACGTTGATGAAAATTCAGAAATTGCCGATCAATATCATGTTTCTTCCATTCCGACCATTCTTGTGTTCAAGCAAGGTCAATTAACAGCCAGACGCACCGGCATGATGAATAAAGAAGATATTCTGAATTTATTGGAACAATAGCGTTTTAAACGGAATACGAAGTATATTGTTGTCCTTTTTTCGAATAATAAACATGTAACAGCATGATGCCGTTACACACCGATAAAGGAAAGCTCTGTTTTACTTTATCGGAGAATCTAAAGTGATATGATAGAAAGTATGGTGAACAATATGACTGAGTTGAATTGCGGAGTAATTCACTGTTCCAGCAACCGAGAGGGCTGCTGCTGCCGTCCCGAAATCAAAGTAACCGGACATGATGCCTACGAAAGCAAGGAAACTTGCTGCGGCTCTTTTGAAAAAATCCAGCCAAGCGCTTCTAATGCGATGGATTATAGCAACACCAATCCGGTATCTCATGTAAAATGCGATGTGAAAACTTGCATCCATTACAAAGATGATGAATGTCAAGCAACTTCCATTACCGTACAGGGCGCCGGAGCATGCTGCAAAAAAGACACAGAATGTGAAACATTCAAACGCAAATAATGAAAGAAAATCCGTCGGGAGTCTGCCGACGGATTTTCTTTCATTTAATTATTTTCTTTCGTTTAACGCTCATTTTGCGCTCATTTATGCTTCTTCCTTTTTTATTTTAAAAATCAACCTCAAAATACCTGCCAGCAATTTCGGACTTTTAAAAACAACGACTTTCATCACACTCTTCCTTTCCAGCAACGGCTCTTTACTTGAAAAAAAACAGCATTGATACGCCCAACCCGATTAAAACCACGGCAGCCAAGAAAAGTAAAAATTGCGGAGAACAAAACATCGATAAAAAAATGACAAACCCCAATCCGATTGCAATCATACAAGGCAGCTTTCTGGGATTTTTTCCGTTCCCGCAATTCTTCATCAATCTAACTCACCCGCCAACGCTCAATTTCTGTTTGATAGTTCATTATACTCTCCACGCAGAAATAGTGTGACAGTGTTTTTGGATTATTTTTCAATAATCACGATCAAATCTCCGTTTTTTACGGTGATACTACTGTTTTTTTGTAAAAATTCATTGCTGACTCCCAAGGCGTAATCATTGCTGATAACCGCGTCCTTCAAAGGATATTTCAAACCCTGCAAAGTAACTCCGTTAGATTTTTCCGAAAAGGAAATGACAGAAATTTTACCCGTTCGGGATGCATCAAAATGCAATGCAGCATTACTGACCGCATAAACCTCGCTTTTTTCGTCCCGCAAAACAGCCGGAATATTCCGCTTGGCAAGGTAAACCAAAATCTGTATGTTTGCCAAGGTATGCCCTAAGCTTCCGCCGAGACAGCCATAAAGAACAAACCGATCACAACCCAAGGATAACCCTTTCTTGACCGCTATAAAAGTGTCGGTATCATCCTTTTCCGGCTTGTAATACTCCTTGTCGATATCGTCCGGAAGCGTTCCCTGAAAGGAATCCATGTCTCCGATAAAAAGCTGAGGTTTTATGCCCAAGTGCTTTAAGTGCCGCCATCCGCCGTCTGCGGATATAACAAAATCCTCTGCGGAGATTGGTTGTATAAAAGAATAATCCGAAATTTCGGCATTTCCGAATATGATACAAGTTTTCATACGCACTTTCCGATTCCGTTACTTTGTATTTTTAGAAGAATATTCCCACTCTTTTAGCTTTTTAGCATCTTCATACATACTAAGATAGCTTTCATGACGGCTTTGTTGAATATTTCCCTCTCGGAGCGCTTCCAGAACAGCGCATCCCTTTTCGGCTGTGTGGGAGCAGCCATGAAACTGACATTTGCCCAGATATGGCTCAAACTCACGAAAACAATATTGCAGATCATCTTTGAAAATGATTTCATACCGATCCATATCCATGGCGGAAAATCCGGGTGTGTCAGCCACATACCCCCCGTTATCCAGCTTAAATAATTCCACCTGTCTTGTTGTATGCCGCCCTCTGCCCAATTTTTTACTGATGTCTGACGTTTCCAATGACAGCCTCGGATCAATATTGTTGAGCAGAGTGGACTTCCCGACTCCCGAATTGCCGGTAAACGCGCTGATCTTTCCAGCCAGCAACTTTTTTACCGGTTTGGCTGTCTCAGGATCATGAGCGGATACCAAAAAAGTCCGGAATCCTGCCGAAGTGTAGCAGTGATACAATGACTCTCCGGATTGCATATCGGTCTTTGTGAGGACAATTACCGGCTCTATTTTTTTATACTCGGCAATCGCGATCAGCTTGTCCAACACCAAAGTATTCGGATAAGGATCGCAGATCGATACCACAAAAATAAGCTGATCTAAATTGCTCACCGGCGGACGTCTCAATTGATTTTTTCGGGGCAGAATTTCGTTGATCACGCCTTTTCCATCCTCCGTTCTCTCGATCAGCACCCGATCTCCGACCAGAGGTGAAACGTCCTTATTCCGAAAAATGCCGCGCGCTTTGCATTCTACCACGCCGTCATCGGTTTCGACATAATAAAATCCGCCGATTCCTTTCAGCAGTAAGCCCTGTATATCCTCCTGCAACGCTCTTGCTCCTTTCCGAAAATGGTTAATGCTCACTGAACAATTCATAAACAACGATAACAACGCCCAACCTACCGGATGGGCGTTTTAGACTGTCAAAAAATTAATATTTGTCACGGAGGCGGACATGTGCCGCCGTCTTGCCATGCAAGACGATGGG
>JAQXIB010000198.1 GCA_029007575.1 Clostridiales bacterium
AGAAACAAACCTCCAAACGCAAGCCTACGATCCTGCCTTTGTAATATGCTTCAATATACTGTAAAAAGGCGCTGCCAAGCTGTTTTCCCCGAAACTCCGGACTGATATATAACTCATCAATCAACGCAAGCAAGCCGCCCATTTCGGTGCTCCACCAAAAGCTGACCAGACAGTAGCCGGCAGGAATGTCATCCGACAGGAGCATAAAGCCATCTGCGTGCGGAGTGCCCGTCAGCAATGTCTCAAAGGTACAACACATATTTTCTTCCGGAATCGGCTCCAAAGCGGCGCCGCTGCAATAAAAATCCTTGCTGAATTTTAAATAACAATCCTTATCCGCGGCAGAAAACAATCTTACATTTAGCATCGGTAATCCCCTTTTACAAAATTGTGCTTTCTAATAGATTTATTAATGCTCACGGAATCATTCAAAAACAACGATAACAAAGTACTTTGCCGTTGGTTTTGAATGGACAAAGCGCAAGGTTTTGGCTGCTTTTATAAAAATCTTGCACTTTGTATTTCGATTTGATTCTGAAATCGAAATCTGTGTTCGCATCAAGAAATGTTTGATTTGTTCAGTAGATATTTATTATAGCACATTCCTTCCGAAAAAGGGCCTTTTTACAGTAAATTTTAAGATTATTCACAAATATATTTTTTCAGATTTCATTTTTTCCATTGTAGACATTTACAAAATTTAAAAAATGGTATTGATTAAATCATAAAAATATAGTTTAATAATATTGGAATGATTTGTAGTATAAAAGGGGTGTATTGATTACGGAACAGACGGAGCAGAAACCGTATCAGTTAAATATCGTTTTAGTGGAGCCCCAAATTCCGCAAAACACCGGTAATATTGCCCGTACCTGTGCGGCAACCGGAGCAAGATTACATATCGTGAAGCCGATGGGATTTTCAATAGACGATAAAAAGCTGAAGCGTGCCGGATTGGATTACTGGCATTTGCTGGACATTCATTATTATGATAATATAGAGGCCTTTTTCAATCAAAACCAAGGGGATTTTTACTATTTTACAACCAAGGGACAACATATCTATTCCGATGTTTCATATCCCAACGGTGCTTATCTGGTGTTCGGCAGAGAAGACGCCGGATTGGATGAAACGCTCTTGTATCACAATCCCGATACGTGTGTCAGACTGCCTATGATCAATAACGAACATGCCCGCAGCTTAAACCTGTCAAACACGGTTGCCATTGCGGCATATGAAGTATTAAGGCAATGGCGTTTTCCAAACCTGAAGACCCAAGGCAGCTTAACAAAATATCAATGGTAATACATCATCATAAAGAAAGGGCGCTTTCGGTGCAACCAAAGCAGATGGGAGATTGAGTATGAAAAATACAATTAAAATTGTTACGGATTCCGCTTGCGATATCACAAAGGAAGAAGAAAACGAATACGGTATCGAAATTTTATCCTTTCCGATCACGGCAGACGGAAATAGTTACATGGAACGGGTCGATTTGACCAATCGGGAATTTTACGATTTACTGGACACTTGTGCCTCAATTCCTACCACCGCACAAATCACTCACATTCGGTTTGAGGAATTATATGAACGGGTATACGCAGATGGCTATACCGATTTAATTTATGTTGCCATTAACAGCACCGGCTCAAATACTTACAATAATTCCATCATGGCAAAAAACATTTTCTATGAAAATCATCCGGAGGCAAAGGACAAATTTCGGATTTATCCGGTAGACTCCAAAACCTACACCATTGCTTACGGATATCCGGTGATGCAAGCCGCTTTAAAAGCGCAAAAAGGAATGTCTGCTGCGGATATTGTTGCCTATTTGGAAGATTGGTTTGCCTCAGTGGAAATATACTTTGCGCCTTATACCTTAGATTACGTCAAAAAATCCGGCAGAGTAAGCTGTGCCGCCGCCTTTGTCGGGGAGCTGCTCGGTTTGCGTCCGATCATCAGCATCATTGACGGTGAAACCGCGATCGTAGAAAAAGTACGGGGAGATAAAAGCATCATTCCCGCTCTGATCAAACATGCCGGAAAAAGCAAAATACCGCAAACAGATTATTGTTTGATCGGCGGCTCTTTAGAGGATAAATACGACGAATTGAAAAAAGAAGTGGTATCCGCATTTAAATATGAGCCGGTAAACGCAGCATATGCCGGCGCCGCCATTTCGATCAACGCAGGTCCGAAAGTAGTCGGAATTATCGTAAAAGGACAAAAAAGAGAAAGATAACAACCTCCTATTATGAAAGTTGATAAAATTTTGTCGAGCACTTGAAAAAATTCATAAATTGGTATAAAATAATAGTGCTGACGTATGATAATACTGAATTTCTTATATAAATTCAGTATTATATTTTGTCATAAATTAAGTTACTACATTTTGTTAAGGCAAGATTGCATAAAATCGCCTTAAAAGGAAGAAAGGATGAACGACATGACCTCATTAAACAAAAAAACAATTGAGGATATCGATGTTTCCGGCAAAAAAGTGTTAGTCAGATGCGATTTTAATGTTCCTTTGGATAACGGCGTCATTACCGACGACAAACGGATCCGGGAATCCTTAAAAACCATCAAATATCTTGTTGATCACAATGCAAAGGTAATTCTTTGCTCTCATCTCGGTCGTCCGAAGGGCGAATTCAATATGAAATTCAGCCTTGCGCCGATCGCTGCCAGATTGTCCGAATTGCTCGGTCAAAAGGTAGAAATGGCTTCTGACGTTGTCGGAGAAGATGCTCAGAAAAAAGCTGCCGCATTAAAAGACGGCGAAGTCATGTTGCTTGAAAACGTCCGTTTCCATAAGGAAGAGGAAAAGAACGATCCTGAATTTGCGAAAAAACTGGCTTCATTAGCTGAAATTTATGTAAACGACGCATTCGGTACCTCTCACAGAGCGCATGCTTCCACTGCCGGCGTTGCTGATTACCTGCCTGCGGTATGCGGCTATCTGATCCAAAAAGAGATCACCATCATGGGACAGGCTCTTTCCGATCCGAAGCGTCCTTTCGTTGCGATCTTGGGCGGCGCAAAAGTATCTGATAAAATCGGCGTCATCACCAACTTGCTCGACAAGGTTGACACCTTGATCGTCGGCGGCGGAATGGCTTATACCTTCAATAAATCCAGAGGATACGAAATCGGTACTTCTCTCTGCGAAGAGGATAAGCTCGATTTGGCTCGCGATTTAATGAAAAAAGCAGAAGAGAAAGGCGTTAAATTCTTGTTGCCGGTTGATAACAAAGCAGGCGACGAATTTAAACCGGACTGCAACTTCAAAGTGGTTCCCGCGGATAAAATCCCTGCTGATTATATGGGCTTGGATATCGGTCCGGAAACCGAAAAACTGTTTGCCGACGCAATCAAAAATGCGGCAACCGTTGTCTGGAACGGCCCGATGGGCGTTTCCGAGTGGGAAAACTTCGCAAGCGGAACTCGTGCCATTGCTACAGCCGTAGCTGAATCCGGTGCAATCTCCATCATCGGCGGCGGTGATTCTGCTGCTGCAATCGAAAAATTAGGCTTTGCCGATAAAATGACGCACATTTCTACCGGCGGCGGCGCTTCTCTGGAATTTTTGGAAGGTCTGGAACTGCCG
>JAQXIB010000199.1 GCA_029007575.1 Clostridiales bacterium
CCATCAATAGAGAGGTAATCTCCTTCATGATAAGTCTTTCCGGCCAATACGAATTTCTTGTTTTCTTCATCCATAACGATTTCAGAACATCCGGATACACAGCAAGTACCCATACCACGAGCAACAACGGCAGCGTGAGAGGTCATACCGCCGCGAACGGTCAGGATACCCTGAGCGGCTTTCATGCCTTCGATATCTTCAGGAGAGGTTTCCAAACGTACCAAAACAACTTTTTCGCCTTTTGCAGCCCACTCTTTTGCATCTTCAGCGGTGAAAACAATGCGTCCGCAAGCAGCACCGGGGGAAGCAGCCAGAGCTTTTGCAACCGGAACGGCAGCTTTCAGCTTAGCAGCGTCAAATTGAGGATGGAGAAGCATGTCCAAAGTTCTCGGATCGATCATGGCAACCGCTTCTTTGTCAGAGATCATGCCTTCGTCAACCAGATCGCAGGCAATCTTCAAAGCAGCGGAAGCGGTACGCTTACCGTTACGGGTTTGCAGCATGAACAGCTTTCTGTCCTCAATGGTGAATTCCATATCCTGCATATCGCGGTAATGGTTCTCTAAAGTATGGCAGATGTCTACAAATTGTGTGTAAACTTCGGGCATAACTTCCTGTAACTGAGCGATCGGCTGAGGAGTGCGAACACCGGCAACAACGTCTTCGCCCTGTGCGTTCATCAAGAACTCACCGAATAATTTCTTTTCACCGGTTGCAGGGTTACGGGTGAACGCAACACCGGTACCGGAAGTATCGCCGAGGTTACCGAATGCCATCATCTGAACGTTAACAGCGGTACCCCAGGAATAAGGAATATCGTTGTCACGGCGATAAACGTTTGCACGCGGGTTGTCCCAAGAACGGAAAACCGCTTTGATAGCGCCCATCAACTGTTCTTTCGGATCGGTCGGGAAGTCCTCGCCGATTTTGGATTTGTATTCTTCTTTAAATTGGAAAGCAAGCTCTTTCAGATCTTCAGCAGTCAAATCAACGTCCTGAGTGACGCCTTTTTTCTCTTTCATTTTGTCAATGAGCTGTTCGAAATACTTCTTGCCGACTTCCATAACAACGTCGGAATACATTTGAATAAATCTTCTGTAGCAGTCCCAAGCCCAACGAGGATTGTTGGATTTCTTAGCCATAACGTCAACAACGTCTTCGTTCAGACCAAGGTTCAGGATGGTATCCATCATACCCGGCATAGAAGCACGAGCGCCGGAACGAACGGAAACCAGAAGCGGATTTTCCTTATCGCCGAATTTTTTGCCGGTGATTTCTTCCATTTTAGCAACGTATTCCATGATTTCAGCCTGAATCTCATCATTGATTTTGCGGCCGTCCTCATAGTATTTGGTACAAGCTTCCGTTGAAATGGTGAAACCTTGCGGAACCGGGAGACCGAGGTTGGTCATTTCAGCGAGGTTTGCACCTTTTCCGCCGAGCAGTTCACGCATTGAGCCATTACCTTCGCTAAAGAGGTAAACATACTTTTTGCTCAAATTAATCATCCTCCAAAAATAATATACATACATAATGAAAGCCTGCAAGGACAGTTGCAAGCAATAATCGATGTATGTTGCCTAGTGTGATCTTTAGGCTTGATTACTATTATAGCAAAGTATTCCTTTTTTTTCTATATATTTATCAATTTTTTTCATAAAATTCACGTTTTTCAATCATATTCATTGAATTTTGCCATAAGTGCTTGCAAAAGTTGTATAAAATTGTAATAATGTATATAAGAAAATAACGAATAAGTTAGGAATGATCCGTTGTTTTTCCTTTTTGATAAAGAGCATTTTGATGAGGAGGTTTTTTATTTGAAAAACTGTGTCGTAATTTTAGCCGCCGGTGACGGGAAGCGGATGAAATCGGAAAAGCCGAAAGTATTATGTGAAGTTCTGTTTCAGCCGATGCTCCGCTGGGTGATCAACGCCTGTGAAAAAGCCGAGGTAGGAGATATCTGTGTGGTAAAGGGCAAAGGAGCCGAGCAAATTGACGCCTTTTTAGATGGGCAATACCAGACCGTTCTGCAGCAGGAACGTTTGGGTACCGGTCATGCTGTTATGCAGGCGGTAGATTTCATCAAAGAGCACACCGGAGGACATCTTTTGGTGCTGTGCGGCGACGCTCCTTTTATCGATGACAACACCATTAGAGAGGCATATCAGCAGCATATCGCGCAAAAAAATGCAGCGACGGTGATCACTGCAGAATTGGAGGCACCGAAAGGCTATGGGAGAATGCTGCGTGCCAACGACAGCATCATCGGAATCGTCGAAGAAAAAGATGCCACCGATCAGGAAAAGCTGATCAAAGAGGTGAATTCCGGCGCATATTGGTTTTGTATTGAGGATATGCTGGCTGTTGCCGATCAACTGACCAACGATAACAATCAAAAGGAGTATTATTTAACGCAGTTTGTCCCGTTGCTGATCGCGGCAGGAAAACGGGTCGGCGGATTTCGTGCCGCGACCGATAACATCGTGTTGGGTGCCAATGACCGTACCGGTTTGCTGGAGCTGAATCGGATTGCGGCGGAGCAGATAATCAAAAAACATTTAGAAAACGGCGTTTCATTTTTGTCAACCGACGGCGTGCTGATCATGCCGGAGGTGACGATCGGCCGGGACACCACGATTTTACCGGGCACGATTTTAAAAGGAAATACCACGATCGGCAGCGGCAGCACGATCGGACCGAATTCCTTGGTAGAGGATTCCAGTATCGGGGATGATACGATCTTGAATGCGAGCCAATGCTATCAGTCGAAAATTCATGACCATGTCAAGATCGGTCCATTCTGCCATATCCGTCCGAACTCCGAAATTTTGGATCACGTGAAAATCGGTGATTTCGTCGAAGTAAAAAACTCCACCATCGGGGAATATACCGCCGTTTCTCATTTGACCTATGTAGGGGACAGCGATGTGGGCAGGAATGTCAACTTCGGCTGTGGGGTAGTAACGGTCAATTATGATGGCGTGAACAAGCATCGTTCGGTGATCGAGGACAATGCCTTCATCGGATGCAATACCAATCTGGTTTCGCCGGTGCGGATCGGAAACGGTGCCTATACTGCCGCAGGCTCTACGATCACCGAGGACGTCCCGGCGGATGCGTTGGGAATTGCCAGAGCGCGCCAGACCAACAAAGAAGGCTTTGCCGCTAAGAAATTAGAGGGCAGAAAAAGAAAGCTGTAAGCGATGCTGTTGCCCGGTAACAAAAACACTTGACAGAAAATAAAAACTGTGATAAAGTAAAAATCAACAGCGAAGATAAGAAGAAGTAGCATTTTCTTTCACCCGCAGAGAGCGTTTGGTAGGTGAAAAAACGTGGGAAAGATTTTGCGAAATACCTCTTGGAGTTGCATGCCCGAACCGGTTATGAAGTAGGGTGTGTCGGGTACGCCCGTTAGCGCGTTATTCGTATTTTCGTACGAAATGAGGCTGTTGTCCGTGAGGCGGCAGTAAATCAGAGGTGGTACCGCGAGTTTGTTTCGCCCTCTGTCTGCAAAAAGCAGGCAGAGGGCTTTTTGCATGGAAAAAAAGAGAAAGAAGGAGAAAGGAAAAAATGACTGTGTTTGAAGAATTGAAACGCAGGGGACTGATTGCCCAGACCACAAACGAGGAAGAAATCCAAAAGCTGTTTGACAATGAGCCGGTAACCTTTTATATCGGATTCGATGCCACTGCCGACAGTCTGCATGTCGGACACTTTTTGCAGCTCGTCATCATGAAGCGGCTGCAAATGGCAGGTCACAGACCGATTGCGCTACTTGGAACCGGCACGACGATGATCGGCGATCCGACCGGCAAGACCGACATGAGAAAAATGCTGACGCCGGAAGAGATCAATCATAACGCCGAGTGCTTCCGCCGCCAAATGGAAAAATTTATTGATTTCAGCGACGGCAAAGCGTTGCTTGTCCGTAACGGCGACTGGCTGTTGAACATGAACTACATCGAATTTCTGCGGGATGTCGGCGTGCATTTTTCGGTCAACCGCATGCTGACGGCGGAATGCTTTAAATCCCGGATGGAGCGGGGATTGAGCTTTTTGGAATTCAACTATATGCTGATGCAAAGCTATGATTTCCTCCATTTATATAACGAGTTCGGCTGTAAAGTGGAACTGGGCGGAGACGATCAGTGGTCCAATATCATTAACGGCGTGGATTTGGTAAGAAGAGTGAAGCAGGAAACGGTATACGGTATGACTTTCACGCTGCTGACCACCAAAGAAGGCAAAAAAATGGGCAAAACCGAAAAGGGCGCTTTGTGGCTTGATCCCGACAAGACCTCTCCGTATGAATTCTTCCAATACTGGAGAAATGTCGGAGATGAAGACGTCATCAATTGTCTGAAGCTGCTGACCTTTGTGCCGATCGAGGAAATCGAAGCCATGGAAAAATGGGAGGGCAGCGAGCTGAACAAAGCCAAGGAGATTCTCGCCTTCGAGGTCACCAAGATGGTACACGGCGAAGAAGAGGCAAACAAGTCGCTGAATGCCGCGAAAGAGATCTTCCTGTCCGGTGGCGTGTCGGCGGACATGCCTTCGACGCAGTTGTCGGAAACGGATTTCACTGATGGGAAAATCGGCTTGCTGAATCTGCTGGTGAAAACCGGACTTTGCTCTTCTAACGGAGACGCCAGACGTCTGGTACAGCAAGGCGGCGTATTGGTCGATGACGAAAAAATCACCGAACCGTCATATGCATTAACAACTGAAATGTTTGCAAAAGGTCACATTATTGTAAAAAAAGGGAAAAAAACATTTCATAAAGTGGTGCTATAGTAATAAGCGCGATAAAATATCGGGCGGTTTCGAATGACGATGAAGGATTGTTCGGTACTTTGCCTGTCAGCGGAGAACACCTTGCAATCCTATTAAAAATTATGTATAATATGGCACGGTGGGTGAATGAACGAAACATTTCATTCATCTGCGGAAAGCCTAAGAAAGGTATGGTTAATGGTTATGTATCAAATCGTAGAAAAAAGACAACTCAATGATACGGTTGTGCTGATGAAGGTAGCAGCCCCGTTTATTGCCAAAAAGGCAAAGCCGGGACAGTTTATTATCTTCAGAGTGAATGAACACGGAGAACGGATTCCGTTAACAATTGCGGATTATGACCGCGAGGCAGGAACGGTCACCATTATCTTTCAGATTGTCGGCAGGGGAACCCAGGAG
>JAQXIB010000200.1 GCA_029007575.1 Clostridiales bacterium
TACGGCAATACTTGTTATAATAAATATAGAAAACGAAAACTGAATCAATCATTTCTGCCTTGTCTCGTCAGTGCGGCTTCTTATAATCCAACACATATATAAAGGGAACTCGCTCTTTCAGCGGATTGCAGACCTCCCGGATCGGTCTTGAGCCGGTTTGGATGAAGGGAGCGCGAACCTGAAAGGCTGTTCCCACCCTGTCAGATGGACGGGTTTTATATATGCTGCACAACGGCAAGGTGGATTTTACTTTTTCAATTCATTTTTGCCCTCGCTTATGCGGGGGCAAAAATTCTTACATAAGGATATATTCACATCAAAAAGTCTGAAGCAATTAAAAAATGATTGGTTCAGGCACGATGTACATCCGGAAGGGAAAATGTGATCCATGAACAATTGGCTTGCCCGTACAGAACTATTGATCGGCACACAAGCAGTTGCACAACTTAAACAAGCAAAAGTTGCTGTAATCGGTATAGGCGGTGTTGGCGGTGCTGCAGCAGAAGCGCTTTTGCGCGCCGGTATTGGAAACCTCCTGCTAATAGACCATGACACTGTCGATGTCACGAATTTAAACCGCCAACTTTTCGCGACAGCAAACAACATCGGCTGCTCCAAATGCGAAGCCGGAAAAGCAAGATTATTATCCATTAATCCTCACTGCAACATTACCGTTTCAGAAGCTTTTTATGCCGCAGACAATCGTGACACGTTATTGAATTATCAGCCGAATTTTGTAATCGACGCCATTGATACCGTATCTGCAAAGATTGATCTGATCGTAACCTGCAAACAGCATGACATCCCGTTGATCAGTTGTTTAGGAACCGGGAACCGATTGGATCCCACGAAGTTTGTGATCGGTGATCTTGCCGACACCGCCAAATGCGGCTGCGGATGCGGGCTGGCGCGTGTGATGCGTCGCGAGCTTAGAAAGCGTGGTATTGAGTCTCATCCGGTCGTATATTCTACCGAAATGCCTCAAACGCTTGTCTGCCCGGACAGTGCCAACGGTCGTCACAGTCCCGCAAGTATCTCATTCTGTCCGCCGGTAGCCGGATATCTTCTGGCAAGCTATGCGTTAAAACAATTAATCAGCAAATAATCATAACGAATAGAAAGACAACAGCTTTTCTAATATTGTATATAATTGCTGATAGGAAAAATACTTCTTGCCAACCTCCAGATTATGATCGACTATTTGCCGGTATTGCTGTGTATTGGTCAAAATCTGTATGATTTCATTTGCGCATTTTTTATATACATCACACGAAACTGACTTCATATCATCAGCATTTGAAACTGCTTGATGCCCCAGTGAAACAAAATCAAACTTTTTATCTGCTATATCGGTTCGATAAACCGGATATTCATAGATCAATTCCGGTTTTTCCGCAAATACGCCTTCTAAAAGTTGATTACCCCATCCCTCCAGCAAGGAAGGATATGTGACGAAATCCGCCATGGTATAAGAATCCCAGAGGGAATATATTTTATTCCCGTTGGGATTCTTTTTTCTGGAATAGCCAATTACATCTCCGATCCATTTGATCGGCACAGATAGACAAGAAGCATATTTCAAAATTTTATGATAATATTTGACATCTTCATCCATGCCCGCCAGCAAATACCATATCTGATTTTCTTCCATAAAGCGCTGTCCGTTATACAACGTTTTACCGAGCAATTGAGATTTTCTGCGGTTTACTTCCGACAAAGTAGCAATTGCCAGTTCCAAACCCTTTCGCTCGCAAATGCGGGTGGCTTGCAAAAAGACGATATCATTGGCTTTGATGCCGCAGCGCGCTCTGATATCGCTGTTATACTCATCTTTTTTCCACGGCGGTGCGGCAAAATCAAAAACATTGGGCACGACCTGTGCAGTAATCCCGCGTCTTTTCTGCAGTGCTTCTCCGGCAATTTTATTAATCACACAATGCGTGATTCGTGCATCCTTTGGCGGAAAATACTGCTCCAGCATATCCTTCACAAAAGAGCAGGTCGGATGCTGATACAGCTCCCGTTCCCAGAAGAAATCATGATGATGTGCGATACAAGCAATATCTGTTGCTTTTACCGCATTGTAAAACGCAATTCCTGCCGCCAAATCCCAGCCTAGTGACCAAATATTATTGACGATCAAAAGATCGATTCGCTGTTCCCGCAATATTTGAATCAATTTGATTTCGATTTGCTGCTCCATTGCCAGAATATCTTGTAACAACAAGCATTCCTCCGAATAATCGATTAACGCCTTATAACAATTATCCGTAATTTTGATTTTAAGCGGATGGCGGTAACGCAGTTCTTCGATAATATAACAAGGGGTGTCGGAAACCCCTTGACTGCCCGCGATATAAATGCAGGTGTGTCCCATTTTTTCAAG
>JAQXIB010000201.1 GCA_029007575.1 Clostridiales bacterium
CCAACAATACATCCACCGCTTCCCAGGTTCTGGTCAGATACTGCTCGGGCGGTATGTAACACATTGCCATCTGCCAGCTTTCCAGAAAAACGACTTTCTGTGCCTGAACAAGGATCTTTTTCTCCATCAGTATTTCCGCGACAAAAAAGATTCCCGTCGAAAAAACCGCACCGCAAAGGAAATCCAACCTTCGGAACAACTTTTGAAACAGAGGCAACAGCAATACACCAAAGATAAGCGCCATCGCAATCGGTGTATAGGGAATGATATATTTGGGATAGTTTTCCATTGCAACGGCTCCGTTTTGCAGCATTTCTCTGACAACCCGACCCCCCATATAAATCGGATAGGAAGAAGCAATCACAACGCCCAGCAAGGAAAAACCATAAAATTTCCAATACTTCTTATGATTCATCGCCAAACCACCTCTTTATACTAAAATCTAATTGAAAGCTTTAATCAATTTTCGCGAATGAATTGTACCGAAAAAGGCAGACGACGCCGCTGGGCTGACGCCCAGCAAGGAGGATAACACATTTCGGTGCAATTCAGGTCAGAAAGAATTAAAGTGTTTCCTTAGATTTTAGTATTAGTCAAATATATTCTGATATACTGCACAATACTTAATGACGCTCCCGAGATCAGAACCGGTCATTCCTCGCTCAATATCGTCCCAAGTGACGGCGTTGTCATCCACAAGAACATAATAATCGTACGATGAAAAGCTTGCCGGTGCGGGAGCCTTTCCTGTATAGTGCATCAGATACGAAAAGGTTTTCTGATAATCGGGTTCATGCTTCGTGCTCTCCCGCGTCGTAACCGTAAACAGATTTCCATCATATTCCAGCAGGTAATAGAACAGCTTCGGATACTGATCTTTCTCAGCTTCATACAAGTCCTTTCCCACATGTTCCTCATCTAAAACGTAGTAATGCGCGCACAGAACCGATGCCGGTTTTCTGTTGCTGACCGTTTGATAAAAGTCATTCCAAACATGGTTGCCGGAGGTGCATTTCATCCCCTCAAACACAACGGTTTCGCTGTCTTTTGACAACGCCAATGCCTCATCGGCAGAGCAGACCGTCTCAAACAGAGAAGCAGAGCTTTCCGCTTTCTTTGCGCAAGACACCGATGTCATGATACAAGCTATCATGACTGCAACCGCGATTACCCTTGTCATGTTCGTTCTCCTTTCATCCTGCGTTGGTGAGCAAGACAAATAATATCGATAGAATCAGAATCGAAAAGCTCAATAGAGAAATGCCCGTTATCTTGCGGTAAGACAGTATGTGTTCAATCCGAGTTCTGATTTTTGCTCCTCCGAAAGCCGATGCAAACAGGCTTTTACTTTCGGCACAATCCAATAAAGACCCGGCATAACTTTTTCTTTCTTCCTCGCTGTATTTTGCAATGGCAGTTTCGTCACAAGCCAACTCAACATCTGCAAGAAACAGCTTTAAAAATATCCAGGCAAGCGGATTGAACCAATGAACAGCTACAATCAAAAACGCCAATATTCTCCATAAATTGTCCGCACGGCGAATATGAGTTGCTTCATGCTTCAGGATATACCGAACCTCCTTCTGCTCATAGGAAGACGGCAGAAGGATCTTCGGCTTTATAATTCCGTATACAGCCGGACTCTGAATCTTGTCCGACAGGTAGATATTCTCGTGCCAATGCTTTGCGTCCCTGATTTCATAAAGAGTCGTGCCATACAGGATACCCAAGGCTATAATCATTGCCAAAGCTACAATGATCCAAACAAGAGAGGCGATTCCAAACACCCTGTCCAGAACACTCATCTTATAAGTGATCGGAAAATAGCTGTTTGCAGCCATAACGCTGTTCATAAATGAAAAGGTGACATTATCGGCGGGCTGATATACCGTTACCGTTTTGGTTGTGAAGCGAGAAATGAACGACATTAGGCTGTATGGACTGTCCAGACCAAAAGGAATACTCATGCGGATAAAAGGAACAGTCCAAAGAAACACCGAGATTCTCCGAGGGATCACATGTATCGCCCGTATCAGCAGGACAAGAAGTCCCATAAAGGAAGCAGTGATACTCATATTGAAAATCCAGTAAAAGCATTCTCCCAACATAATATTCACCTGTTCTCAATGAGCTTGCGCAGCTCGTCGATTTCTTTTTCGGTCAACTGTTCATCCTCTAACAACGCCGAAAACAATGCCTTGCGCGAGCCGCCAAACACCTTGTTCAGCAAGGTTGTCGCTTCCTTTTTCTGCATTTCCGATTGTGATATCAAAGCAGTACAAAGAAAGCCGGGATCATCACGGCGAATAAATCCCTTGGCTTCCAGCTTTTTGATAACGGTATAAGTAGTATTCTTATTCCAACCGATCGAATCAGCCGCGATAAGACTGATTTCCTTTGCGGAGAGAGGGCCTTTCTCCCAAATAATCTCCATGACCTTCGCTTCGCTGTCAAACAATTTTTCTTTCATTTTGCGCCTCCAGACTATTTCTATAGTCTATACTATCACAATAGTCCGACTCTGTCAAGCAGATTTTGAAACTCCTAAAAGAGATAAAACAAACGGCGGCCGGTTAGGTCGCCGTTTGAGCATCTTAATTTTTCTGCTTTCGGTAAACAGCCGGAGTAAGACCAGTTTCCTGCCGAAACGCACGAATAAAGTTATTCACATCGTGAAATCCGCATTGAATGGCAATATCCCCGACTGGCGCGTCTGACGTCAAAAGCAGTCGGCGGGCATTCGATAATCTGCTCAGTACAATATAGCGTTTCGGACTATACCCCGTCCACTTCCGAAATTCATGGGACAGATGGGACGGACTGATAAAAAAACGCTGTGCCAAATCTTCCAAAGACAGCGATTCGGCAAAATGAAGATCAATGTATTTCTGGGCTTGCGATACGGCTGCCGGCGGACTGCCGGAGAGAAAAGGAAACTGTTCGGGGCATTGCCGGCGGCACAAAATCAACAACAGGGTCAGCAGGCAGGATTGACGTTCATGTTCCCTGTGAAGATATTCAAAACGCCAAACGAATCAGAGCCTTGACCGAAGCGGCAGACAAAAAGCATATCACCGTCACGTTGGAGTGCCATGTGAATACGATCACCGATTGCTGGCAATCTGCCAAAAGCTTTTTATCCGAGGTCAGTCATCCGCGGCTGAAAATGTACTGGCAGCCAAATCAAATGCGTGATTTTTCATACAACTTATCCGCAGCGGAACAGTTGGCGGATGATACGGTAAACATCCACGTTTTTCATTGGGGCAGTGAAGAACGGTATCCTCTCGCCGAAGGCGAGGCGGATTGGAAGCAATATTTGCAGGTCTTCCAAAAGACCGGAAAGGATGAAAGTATGAGCATGTCGACAAAGTCGACAACGCTCTCGAAGGACAAACGCAATCACTGCGGCAAAGCCTTGTTCTGCGTACGGCTTGCTACGCAAGACGATCCCCCTTGATACCCCCTTTTCGACGAAAACCAGCTCCGCAAACGGCTTTGCCGTTGCTCACCGCTGGTTTCCTCTTCAATGTAGTCACATCGTCTTGCTGTGCAAGACGGCGGCACATGTCCGCCTGCGTGACACATTTTAAAATTGATAGTTTTTCGACAGTCTGAAGTATTTCATTAGATTTTAGTATTAATCTTGGAATACCATGTGTAACGTCAGCATTTCGCCCGCTTGCAGCATTCCCAAAATTTCTTTACCTTCAACCAAAAACTCCCGTGCAGTCGGACGGACTTCGGTAATCAAAACCTCCTGCACACGTTTGATCGGAGCATAGGCTTTCAGGCGAAAGGAAATCGGATGATCCAAAGAGGTATACAGACGAACAACGAAGCCTTCCTGTCGATATGCCGGTTTTACGGTGCTGATGACAGCCTCGCCTTCGATCAATTGAACGGGAACGGATAACGTTTCCTTCGCTTTTCCCGGCAAGACCAACAGCTCCGCATTAAAACTTTTCCCTAATCGAGTGGCCTCCATATCATCACAAGCACCAATATGAGGATAAAGAGCAAAACGGAAGTGGTGCAGTCCGAAATCCGGAGCCGGATCAGGATGAAACGGAGTGCGAATACAATGCATCGTCAAAGTAATGTGCGGAGACTCATATGTCCTTTTCCTTTCAGCAAGACCGGTTCCGTCCTTGCAAAAGGCAACAAATTAGATACGGTGATCGTTTGATCCGAGCCCGCGGCGGCAAGGCAATCACCGAGATAAGCTTTCAGCGTCTCACAGGTATCCTGTGCTTCCCTGCAGGCTCTCCGGTAGGTTGCCGCCACAGAACAACCGCAAATAGTATCGTGAAACTGCATGGTCAGCAATTTTTTCCAAGCGTTTTCCAGCAATGCTTCGTCAGGTGCTTTTCTCAAGTTTCGCTCAGCAGCCCGGAGCCATTCGGTCTGCAGCAGCAAGCTTTCCAACCGGCGATGCCACATTTTGATGTCGCCGTGAGTAGTATAGCATCCTTCGAACACCGGTCCTAATTCACCTTTATATTGCGGAAGTTTTCCTGGTTTGCATTTGCTTCGCACTTCTTTAAAGAAAGCTTCCATAGACGAATGAAGCATTTTCGGCATTCCGGGCATGTCATCCAGCAGATGTATTTTACGGATATCCCGCCTGCTTGGCCCGCCGCCGTGATCCCCCACTCCAAACATAAACAAAGAGCAATCCAGCTCATGGCGTTCCATATAACGCAATACATTCGAAATCAGCCGCGAAAGATCCAATACACCCTTATACTGATCGGCAATCGCCAGCAGTTCATACCGGTCCAGCGCCGTCCAGCTATGCAGAATATTTTCCGCGTCTCCCCGCATGTGAAAATAAGAATGCACGCCGCTTTTATCTAATATTTGCGGCATTGTTTCAGGATGCCCAAAAGCATCAGGCTCATGACTCACAGTGGGATATTTCCCGAATTCTTCTTGAATAAAGCGGCTGCCGTATAGAATACTATGCGCAATCGATTCGCCTTCCGGCATATTCAAATCCGACTCCGTCCAGCGAACAGCATTTGAAACATCCCATTGCCCTTTCTGTACATGATCTCGGATTTTTTCAAACAAAATCGGATCCCGCTCTTTGACATATTGATACAAGCAAGGCTGACTCTGCGAAAAAGTAAAGTCCGGAAATTCATCCATCAAAGCGGTCATCGTAGAAAAATTATTACGGCAAACATTGTAAGTGTCTTCTCTGTCCCATTGCCAGTCAATATCAATATGCGCATGAGAGATCACATGGACCGTATGCCACTTCGCCAAGTCACGAATCGGCTCCAGCACACAATGCGCGTCATCGATCAAAGACCGCATCTGCGCAAAAGAACAGCTTTCAGCCCGTTTTACCAACAAAGTGTCCACTTCTGCCAGAACTTTTGCGGCTTCCGGTATCGCCGCCAGATAGCGACATTCCTGCAGCAGGGCGTTCATGAAAAACAGCAGTTCATCCACCGTTTCCACCTGAAACCATGGCCGAAACCGGATTCCCTGCGCTGACATCGGATGACTCTCACGCAGGCAAATGTCAATCCGATACTCCGTATCCGTTGCCTGTTCCGCCAGCAAAATCTCAGGTCGGGTAAAGTCCGCCCAAAACGGAACCGACATTACTGTTTTTTGATTAACGTATACATCCACGGGATTAATGATCGTATTAGCGGTCAAATAAAATCGGCTGTTTTGTACCGGCAGCCCCGCAATATCAGTCGGCGTACGATAAATCGTTTTCAGCCAAATGTCCTGATGCTCTTTCGCCTGAAAAAGAATCCCTGTCACCGGAGTATACACCGATTCCGGCGGACTGCTGAGTCCCGCCGGTTTAACGCAATATTCCCATTGTGTTGCGGACGGATGTTTTTGGTGAGCACAACTAAGCTCATTGATCCGCCGTTGAAGAAGTTCGCAACCTTGCATGATTGTAAGCGTCTCATGAAAATGTTACGCTTGTTCACCACCTTGACATTTTGAATCAATCTCGATATGAAAGATTTCCATTAGCCGGGAAATCACGTTTTTCAAAGATAATACGGGTAAGGCCCATAGAAAAAGGTGCCGTGTCTGCGCTCATTAGGCGTCAAATTAAATTCCTGCACCTTTTGATAGAGCTACTCTCTCGGATAAGGTACATGCCGAATTTCGAAATCACCGTTTTCCAACACCATGTATGAAGCCTCTTTATCAGGGTCGTCATTTCTCCGATAAGAAGCCGATCCGGGATTGAGCCAAGTCATGCCGCCGCCGATATTGCATATAGCGCCACGATGTGTATGCCCAAACAACAAAATCTTTTGCGGACAATCGATCGGATGCTGTTTGACATGCTGTTTCCAAAAAGCCTGAAACTGGGTTTGATTATATATGATATCCAAATCCGCCGTGTAATAATGCGTCATCAGACAAGGAACACCATTCAACAGAAATTCCAACTGCAGGGGCATTGTCCTCAAATACTCGATGTCTTCTTTCTGCAATAGGGAAAGATTGTATTCCGCGAAAGAATAAGGCTGACTCAAATCCACCGGATGCTGCTCATCTATTAAACGAAGCATATTGGTGTCATGGTTTCCCGCCACTACGTGAGCATGATGTTCTTTCAGCCATGCAATGACCTCGCAAGGATAGAAACCATAATCTACAATATCTCCCGCGACATAAAGTTCATCCCAATGCTTTTCCTTGTTTTCAATAGCAAGCAAAGCATCGATATTACTATGGATATCAGATAGTATCAGTGTTTTCATGGTAGTTTTACCGTACGAACATCCTGTATTCGTCTCCGGTCTCCTTTCGACATTAGAATTATGGTGCTTTTCAATCACATATTTGTATTACAATTATAAAAAAAGTAAAAATAATATGATATTATCGAGATATTTCTTAAATATTTTAATATAAACAATTGAAATACAAATATTTTCAAAGAATTCTTTTTTTGCATTATAACATACTATAGATAATTGATTCAACTATTTTTTAATATTTATTTTCTTTTTGCAAATTGTTAAAAATAATTTTCTTATGAAAATAAAAATAGAAATCATTTTAATCAAAGGCAACTATATTCATAAATAATTCACAAAAATAAAACGTATTACAAATAAAAGTAAAATATAATAAATGTCTACTGAACAATTCAAAAACAACGGCAAAATGCTTTGCTATCGTTGTTTTTGAATTGTTCAGTGAGCATTAATAAAATGATATAATGGGATATTTTTTCCTACTCTTCTTCATCAATTTATTGAGGTGATTAACGAACATGAACGTACGGGAAGCGTTTCAATATTATCCTGACCAAAAAGAAATTGCCGCATGGCTCGACCGAATTTGGCAACAGACCGAGCAACGCTCCATTAAAGCGGAACCGGTCAACCGTTCTCCTTTTATTGCCGCGACACAAATCGGCTATGTTAATCCGATTCTAATGCGGTTTACCGTTTCGGATTTGCCCGCTTTTTACGGTATATGGTATCCACCCGTGAACGGCCCGAAACCGTTGCTCACTTTTTTACCCGGCTATGGCAGTGAATTATCACTTGTGCCAATGGCCGCAGGCGAAGAATATGCCGCTCTCAGCTTGTGCCCGATGGGATATTGGACGCCGGACGGACAACCTGATGAACTGCGTGAAGACGGCACATGGCCGGTATTGCCCGATACCATCCGAACCCGGGGTAGCGGTGGATATTTTAACTGGTTATTACAGGCGGCGATGGCAGTCAAATGGGCTTGGCAGCAAAGCGAACACGTCCTTCCCGACCGCGTTTCATTCTGGGGTACCAGTCAGGGCGGAGGCACCGCGTTGCTGCTTGGTTCTCTCTTCATGGAACGAGGCACCCGCTGCATTATGGCCGATGAACCGTTTCTGACCAATTTTCCTGTCGCAAATTTTCGCGGCGCTTATGAGGTGTTGGCAAACGTCCGGGAAGATGTGCCGAAAGAAGATTTCTGGCATTATGCGGGGCTCATCGATACAGTCAGCCATGCAGAGCGGCTTAAAGTTCCGGTGCTCATTACTGAGGGCGGAGCAGATGAAGTTTGTCCTATGGACACCTTGCAGTTACTTTACGAACGCCTGCCCGCAACAAAAGCACAATTTTTCATGGACGGACGCGGGCACGGACACAACCGGGAATTTGCTCGTCTGATGCTTGCCTGGGCAAACCTATATGCATAACCAAATCGTGAATATCCATAAATGATTTGGCCCAAAACATACAAAGCTTCGAAAAGAATGGCTGTAACAAATACTCTCCCGAACGCTTTACGAAAAAATGAGAATCATCATGCGTTCGATTATCGGTAATACAGTCTTTGCAATACCACACGGCTAAACTTACCGATCATAATCAATCGTAAACAGAAAATTCCCTTAGATACTGGACTTTTTTTCAAAAATAAGGTATACTATTTCTGTAATACATTTTATATCATGTTTATTACTGATATGCATTTAGCACTATACTGAAAGGTGGCAAGATCCTATGAAAAGTACCGTTTTTTTGACTGTGCCGAAACAAAGGATCGACCAACGTTATGAAAAAGTATGAAGCCATTTTTAACGATTTGAAGCAAGGTATTATCAGCGGAAAGTTTTCCGATGGAGAACGACTTCCTCCGGAAGAGGCCTTAGCCAAAAAATACCAAACCTCCCGCGTACCGGTACAGCAGGCACTAAATGCATTGGCAGGAATCTCTATGGTCAAGCGTATTGCCGGTTCCGGAACTTATATTACTTACTCATCTAATCTGAATATGCAAAAAAATCGTAACACGGTTTTTTTGCTGAACACCTTGGACGCCGAAACAACCAAAATTATTGACGGCGTGCAATCGGTCATGCAAAAACAGGGACTGTTTCTGACCACGAAATTTTCTCAGTTTGATCCCAAAATCGAAAAGGATGTTTTAGATGAGCTGAACAACGGAAATATTGCGGGATTGCTGATATACACCACCGAAACCAACCTGCACCGGGATGAAATTTATAATGCGTTGAACCACAAAAAGCCAATCGTTTTTGTGGATAAAAGCCCGAACCGTCTGATCGGCAACACGGTGATGTCAGATCCGCAGCAGGGTATGTTTCTCTTGGTAAAACACCTGGTAGAATATGGACATAAAAAGATCGCGTTTATCGGTCATCCCTTACAGACCCGTACTTCCGTAAAACAGCGTTTCGATGCTACCTGCGCGGCGATGAGCTTCTTTAATATTCCGCTGGAACATCGTTATCTGCGCTTCTCACACGACCCAAAAACCGAAACGCATGACCTGCTGACCATGGACGATCCGCCGACCGCTATTATCTATGCTTCCAGTTATTTATACTACGTCAGCCTGCCGGTGTTTCATGACTTAAAGCTTTCCATCCCCGAAGACATTTCGGTGGTGGTGCATGACCGTATCCAAAGGGTAGAAGAATCCGATATGCCGGTCACCAATGTGGACCAAGACTTTTTCGGCATCGGAAGCGTTGCTGCCAAGCGTTTATTTGAAATCATGGTCAACCCGGATTGCGGATTCCGAACGGAATATCTGCCGGTTACTTTCCATGACGAAGGCACTGTACGGCGCATTTGATTTTTCCCTATACACAATAAAATGGGGTTGTCAATTAAGACAGCCCCATTTTATTGTGTATTGATCACATTCTCTACAATACATCATGTTCCGGTTCCGCTATATTCTCCTGCGGTTTGATATAATCGGCCGATAAAATACATTCTTCTTTCAACAAATCCACCAGCACGGAGTTACTATCTACATAGCTTTTCATATTAAGCTCTAAAACCGCTGTAACACCGTTGCTGAAGTTTTCATCATCCTTTTGCGTATGTGAGATGTGTACGTTTTCCACCACAACGCCCCATGTATGCAACAATTTGGAAATGTACACGACATCCGCCATCTGCTTCAGCGATATTTTCGCATACTTAGTTCGCGGATGACGCTTATAATAAAAATTGTTGATCTTCCGAATAATAATCAACGCAAAGATAACCGCAGCAAAGCCGATGATGGCTCCTTCATAGAAGCCGATTCCCACAGCTAACCCCATACAGGCGCTTGCCCACAATCCTGCCGCCGTCGTAATGCCGCGCACATGACCGCCGTTTAAAATAATGGTTCCTACGCCCAAAAATCCGATACCGCTGACGACTTGCGCACCGATTCTGGAAGGATCGGAATGAAACTGCAAAAACATATATTGTCCCAGCATCGTCGTCATAGTACTGCCGATGCAAACCAAGATATGAGTACGCAGACCGGCAGGATGATGGCTCCCCTGCCTTTCCAGCCCGATCGCGCCGCCGAATAAAATGCTCAACAGCAAACGCACGGTAACGGATATCACATTTAAATCCTCTAATAACGCAATGATTTCACTCACTTGCAACGCCGCCTTTCTTCCCTTTCGGGTATCATCATTTTCTCAACAAACTTTCAACTTCTTGAGAACACTGTATTTCAGGTTTCGTCTTTACCTTGTGAGCTGTGATTGATGTAAAATTCCCTGCTGTTCCTGCGCCTTGTGACAGGAATATTGCCTTATCTTCGGATATTATTCCGTTACAGTGGTCTCCGTTTTATTATTGATGCTCAATCGATTATAAAGTTTTAATTTTCCGTTTGTGTTTTCATATGATATGCCGTTGTACCGCATGATGTTAACCCCGAGCACCTCTCCTCCGCTTATCTTCAGCAGAGGTGTGTTTTGATAAAGATTGTCCGCACCGACATTGATTATTTTCACATTGCTGCTGTTTTTGCTGACAATCAGGCTGCGAACACCGTAAGCAAATGTGTTTAAAATTGTTTCTCCCGATGCGTTTTCCAGTCGGAGATATTCGGTGCCGGGACGTGTGATCGGATTAAACAGTTCGGTCTGAATCCGGCTTTCGGTGGACGACCAGCCGATCAGCTCCAACCCATGCCGATATAAAGCGGTGCCGTTTTGCAAACACCCCTCAATCATACCGTTGCTTCCTCCGGCTGTGATCATATTATTATAGCAGCAACCCACCAACTTATCAATATGATGATTGTCGCATCCGCGAAAATCAACAAAATAAAACGGTATTTGATATTTTGACTTCTTTTATTCATATTTATATGTTATAATAATGCTCATTAAATAATGTCTGCTGAACAAATCAAAAGCTTTGATACTGCAACGCTCCATCGTGCTGTTTGCGATGATATCAAGGAAAGGATGCTTACATGGACTGGAGTTTGATGACCGGATATTACAACGCCGCTGTCCGCTGGGCATTGCCGATTGCGGCAATTCTGATTCTGATATTTTGTGTCAAAATGCTGTTTTCCAAACGGCAGCCGCAAAATCCGATTGCTGTTTTGATCGCGCAGGACGGTACGCGGTACCCCATAGTTTCTTATGAAAATACGATCGGCCGAAACGCACTCTGCGATATTCAACTGACCTCCGGATTTGTTTCCCGTCGTCATGCTGTCCTCACCTATCACAAAGGATGGTATATCAGCAACGGGCGTTCCAAAAACGGCGTCTTGCTCAACGGAGAGCGCATTTCCAAACGTGCTGCGTTAAACTACGGCGATGTTATTACCGCCGGAGATATATCTTTAAAATTATCACCTCCCGCAATTACCGATATGGAACAAATTGAACAGGGAAAACAAAAAAATTTTTCCGCTGTCCCGGCGCTGTTCTTTCTGAATTTTTTCCAGTTGCTTGCTTTTCTCTCTGTTGTTTTGCACTATATGGAAGAACTTCCGTGGACGATACCGGCTTGTTTTGCCGGACTGCTGATCGCCGAATGGATATACTTCGGAATTAGAAAATGCAAAAATATCGGCATAGAAATCTTAGCGTTCTTTTTAGTTACCATCGGTCTTTGCGTTGCCGCCAGCGCCACTCCGTCTTCCCTGCTCAAACAGTTTATCGCCGTCTTACTCGGCTTGGGCGGTTTCTGCTTTTTAGAATGGGTCTTGCGGGATATTGACCGCACCATGCGGCTGCGATATGCGGTTGCCGCAATCGGTTTAGCGCTGCTTGCCGCCAATCTGCTGATCGGAGAAAGCCGCTACGGCGCAAAAAACTGGATCAATCTCGGATTCACTACCATACAACCGTCCGAATTCGTCAAGGTGGCGTTCCTTTTTGCCGGATGCGCAACATTGGAACGGCTGACCACTTGGCGAAACACCCTACTGTTTGCCGGGTTTTCGGTTTCCTGCCTCGGTGCGCTGTTCTTCATGCGGGACTACGGTACCGCCGCTGTCTTTTTTGTCGGCATCGTCATTATCGCCTACATGCGCTCCGGCGACTGGAAAGTTATTGCCGGCTTCTCCGGATTGGCATTGCTGGCTGTTCCTGCCATCGTCCTTTACCATCCGTATATTGCCAGCCGCTTTTCCAGCTACCTCCGTGCATGGGATTTTGCCTCCACAAAAGGCTATCAGCAAACCAGAACCATGATGGCCATCGGCAGCGGCGGCTTACTGGGGGTAGGCGGCGGGAACGGCAACCTTGACCGGGTTGCCGCATCGGATACCGACCTGGTTTTCGGTATTGTCAGCGAGGAATGGGGACTGATCGTAGCATTATGCTGTGCGGTCTGCCTGTTGATTTTTGCCGCATGGGCAATCCGTTGTGCGCCACACGCCTGTTCTGCTTACTATTCGACCGCGGCTTGCGCCGCCGGCGGTATGTTGCTGTTTCAGACAGCACTCAATATTTTCGGTTCCACCGACTTGCTGCCCTTAACCGGAGTGACCTTTCCGCTAATCAGCAACGGCGGCTCCAGCATGGTAGCAAGCTTTGCTATGCTCGCCTTCTTCAAAGCCGTCGGGAATATCCCGTTCGAACCTTCGAAAAGTCGATTGTCACAACATCCGAAAGGATATGAGCTTGAATGAAACAAATGTCACGTCGTTCCATACTGCTGCTGATCATTATGCTTTGCTTTACTGGGGGCTTAATCGTATTAAGCATTGTTTTTGCGATAAACGCGCCCGGATGGGCTTCTTATCCGGCAAACCGCCATATTTACAATACCAAAGCCATTTTATCAGGTGCGGGCAATATTACCGACCGCAACGGCATCGTTTTGGCGCAAACCGTAAACGGCAACAGAGTATACAGCGATGACAAAAATATCCGCAAGGCGGTATTGCACACGGTAGGAGATTCCTCCGGACTAATCAAAACCGGTCTGCAAAACAGCTATTGGAAACAGCTTGTGGGCTATAATTTAGTAAACGGCGTATTCCAGCCAAGCGGCAAAGGGAACGATATCGCCCTGACGTTAGACGCCAACCTTTGCGCCACGGCGCTGAAAGCACTGGGAAAATACAGCGGAACAGTCGGCGTTTACAACTATAAGACCGGCGAGATGCTTTGCATGGTCAGCACACCGACCTATGACATCAACGATCCGCCGGAAATCTCCGAAGAGGATGAAAAATATACCGGCGTTTATCTCAACCGTTTTCTTTCTTCTTCCTATACGCCCGGCTCTACCTTCAAGGTAGTAACCGCGGCGGCGGCATTGCAAACCTTTGACGGAATGGAAGACTTGGAATTTACCTGCAATGCGGGAGTGGAAATCGAGGGTGAATGGGTCAGTTGTTTAAGCAAACACGGTACTTTAAAATTCAAAGACGCACTCGCAAAATCCTGCAATGCTTATTTTGCACAGCTTGCGGTAAAGCTGGGACCTGACACACTCAGAACCTATGCCGAAAAAATGGGCTTTAATCAAACCTTTAAGCTGGACGGCATTGCCGCCAAAAAAAGCACCATTGATTACACAAATATAAGAAACATTGATTTGGCATGGGCGGGAATGGGTCAGTACACCACTCTGGTCAATCCGCTGCAATATCTGACTATGGTCGGCGCGATCGCAAATGACGGTGTACCGGTCAAGCCCTATATCATAGAGAGCATCACCTCCCCCGCCGGACTGCCGCTCCATTACAGGCTTTCCAAAAACGGCAGCCGCATGCTCAGCACCGAAGCGGCGCAGACGCTTGCCGAAATGATGCGCTATACCGTAAAAACCAATTACAAGGACAGCAGTTTTCCGGGGCTCAACGTCTGCGCCAAAACCGGCACTGCTGAGGTCGGGGAACACGCCGTCCCGCATTCCTGGATGATCGGCTTTGTGCAGGATGACGATCTGCCGCTTGCATTTGCAGTCGTTGCCGAAAATGCGGGCAGCGGAAGCCGCGTCGCTTTACAAATCGCTAACAAGGTGCTGCAAGCGGCCAAAGCATAAAAATCCTCCGCATGGAGTCAAGCAATATCAGCAATGGATCCAAGGATACCGATTATTCCGCATTCCTCTCCAATTGCTGATATTTTTTATTGAATGTCATTTATAATATTTTTATGCATAACATGAAACATTTCTCCTCTGTCAACTGTATTGTAAACAGAAGCCTTCATAAAAGCTGACAAAAGCTCGAGAAAGGGATGGTCATATAAATGGAAACTCAATTGTTGCGTACGAGCAATTGTATTTCTGAACAAATTGAAAAATTTGGAGATATGATTTACCGTTTGGGAATTCTTTATCTAAAAAACGAGCAAGACACACAAGATATGTTTCAAGAGGTGTTTTTGCGCCTGTTTGAAAAACAACCCGTATTTGAAAACGATGAGCATGAAAAAGCCTGGCTGATCACTGTGGCTTCCAATTATTGCAAGAATTTTCTGCATACTGCATGGTACCGCAAAACCGTTCCGCTGGATCAATTGACCGGCGCGATTCGAGATGAAACCGACGTGGAAACGATCACCGCCTTGCTGGAACTGCCGGTGAAATACAGGCAGGTGCTCTATCTGCACTATTATGAGGGCTATTCAACGGAGGAAATCGCCAATCTGCTGCACCTGAAGCCCGCTACTGTGCGGACGCAGTTAAAGAGAGGCAGAGAACTTCTGAAAACCAAGTTGATTGGAGATATGGAACATGAAGAATCTTTTCAAAGGGTTTGACCAACTGACACCGGATGAAAAGTTAAAGGACAAAACGATCCGTAAAATTTTGGCACAGCCTGCTGCCGCCAAACCGTATCATACAAAAATGAAGAAAGCTATTGCAGCCTGTTTGGCATTTGTATTAGTAGGCAGCGGCGTATTTGCCTCAATCCTCAACGGCAGCCTGAGCAAAAAAGGCATGCTGAATTCCGCTCCGCTTTCGGGCACAACAGATAAATCCGAAACGTATTACGGCGAAACAACAGAAGAGATGGCAACAGAAATCGGTGAAGCACCCGCATTACTGACTGACGGCGATGCAGATATCGAGTATACAGCCGGAGATGCGCCTACAGATGAGACAGCAACGCCTGAAACAGATACTGCCGCCACAAAAGGAGAAGCAACCGGCGGCGCTTTAAAATCACCCACTGCCGGCACTTCCACAAAACCGGGCAGCACCGGCAGCTCGACAACCTCCCAATCCAATCAGGCAACCGCCGGATTGCTGACAGCAAAAGCATGGAATGATAATCTAAACTTTGACTTTTGGCTGAATCTGATGGGGCAAAACAATGAATTTCGGCAATATCAGGCGAATTGGGGAATCAATCTGACCAAGCGCATTGCCGTAACGGTGCAAAGCGGCCAGAATGTGATCGGCGGTGCATCCGTTAGCCTGCTGGATGCGCAGGACAACGAAATCTGGTCTGCCGTCAGCGATAACAAGGGAATCGCTTATCTGTTTTACCATGTTTTTCAACAAAACGGCTCCCCTAAAAAAATTGTCGTAAAGTATGCGGGGCAAACAGCAGAACAGCCTTTGGGAGATTCCGTTGCTGCCGATTATACCATTACATTAGACAACGTGACGAAATTAAGCACCGCACTGGATCTAATGTTCGTCTGCGACACGACCGGCTCTATGGGAGATGAACTGTCTTATCTGCAACAGGAGCTTGCCGACATTATTCTACGCGTCAAAAAGCAAAACGGCAATATTCCGCTTCGGTTAAGCGTGAATTTCTACCGGGATACCGGAGACGAATACGTGGTGCGTCCTTTCCCGTTTGTCAGTGATGTGAACACCGCCATCAACAATTTAAAAGCGCAATCTGCCGACGGCGGCGGGGATTTTGAAGAAGCGGTCGAGCAAGCGCTGAATGACGCGATCTACAAGCACGATTGGTCATCAACTGCTTCCGCAAAGCTGCTGTTCCTGATTTTAGACGCACCGCCGCATGACAGCGCAAAAGCGGAGATGCAAAAATTATTGACAGCGGCAGCCCAAAACGGTATCCGCATCATTCCGGTAACCGCCAGCGGAATCGACAAAAACACCGAATATCTGATGCGGGCACTCAGCACCGGCACCGGCGGCACTTATGTCACACTGACCGATGACAGCGGTATCGGCGGCAGCCACATCGAGCCGACCATCGGAGAAAGCAAGGTTTACAAGCTTAATGACCTATTGGTTAACATTATCAATGATTATCTCGCTTAAATGATATGTCCCCCGAACAAATGCAGCCCTGCCTGAAAAGCTGTTTGCTCTTAGGCAGGGCTGCATTATTTTATGATTCGGTATTTCTACTTCACATCACAACCGCTTATTTCTTCGGAACGGTTTCCCAATCTTTCAGGAAACGCTCAATGCCGCTTGCGGTCAGCGGATGGTTGATCATCTGCATAATTACTTTATACGGCACGGTAGCAATATCGCAGCCGGCTTTTGCCGCCTCGATCACATGGATCGGATTGCGGATGCTCGCCGCAATTATTTGGGTTTCAATCTCATGCACCGCGAAAATATCCGCGATATCACGAATCAAAATCATGCCTTCCGAGCCGATATCGTCCAGTCTGCCTAAAAACGGACTGACATAAGTTGCACCCGCACGTGCCGCCAATAATGCCTGCGCCGCCGAGAAGATCAGTGTCACGTTGGTTTTGATCTTCTTTTCAGACAGGATTTTCACTGCCTTTAAGCCCTCTGCACACATCGGGATTTTAATGACAATATTCTTATGTATTTTTGCCAGCTCCAGGGCTTCCTCGACCATTTTTTCATGCTCCAGCGAGATGACTTCCGCCGAAATCGGACCGTCTACAATAGAAGTAATTTCTTTGACAACCTCAACAAAATCTCTGCCCTCTTTCGCAATCAAGGAAGGATTGGTCGTTACGCCGCAGATGACCCCCAAGGATTCTGCTTCTCTGATTTCGTCCACATTTGCAGTATCCACAAACAATCTCATGACAACATCTTCTTTCTGAATATTGATTATAATACCATAAACCACTTTGTGCTGTCTCAGCAAGCCACACGGTATACTGATATATATATTTAGTTTATGATAGCACATTCTATAAAGTAAATCTTGTAAAATATTGCTCTGTTTTCGTAAAAAAATATGCAGAGCAAAAGAGAATGCCGATCTTAGAAAACTTTTTTGCTCTGCGTCGTTAAGCTATGACGGCAATACCAAAGTAATAATACGAACGACAAACAACGCTGCCGCCACGTACATCACCGGAGAAATATCTTTGACTTTTCCGGTGACTAATTTGAGGATAACCCATGCCAGCATACCAAACATAATACCGTTGGCGATAGAATAAGTGAACGGCATCATCACAATGGCAAGAAATCCGCCGACGGTATCGGCAAAATCACCCTCAAAGCTCATTTTCGTCACAGCCGACATCATCAACAGCCCTACAATAATCAATGCCGGAGCGGTCGCAAAACTCGGAATCGCCAAAAAAATCGGGGACAAAAACAGGGAAACCAAGAACAACAAACCGGTGACGACCGCGGTCAAGCCGGTTTTTCCGCCCTCTGCGGCACCGGCGCTGGACTCCACATAGCTGGTGACGGTTGAGGTGCCGAGCATAGCGCCCGAAACCGTACCGATGGCGTCCGCCATCAAGGCGCGTCCCGCACGAGGCAGGTTGCCTTTTTCATCCAACAGGTTTGCTTTTGCGGCTACGCCGACCAAAGTGCCTACCGTATCAAACAAATCCACAAAAAGGAAAGCAAACACGATCACGGCAAAAGAAACAATATGGTTGATCATATAGCTGAAATCAAACTGAAACAACGTCGGCATAACAGACGGAGGAAGAAAAGCGGAAGCATTGGAAAAGTCCGGAATCAAGCTGAAATTGGATACATTGTCAACCTGATACCATCCGCCAAGCTCAGCAATAATTCCCAACAGCCATGTACCGACAATGCCGATCAGAATGGCACCCTTTACTTTGAACGCCATCAAAATCGCAATCAGCATGACGCCGATCAGCGCAAGCGCCGCCGGTGCAGAAGACAGATCACCGAGTTTAATCAAGGTATCGGACGCGATCTGATCTCCGGCCAAATAAGCATCGCTGACAACGATGCGCGCGCCTTTTAATCCGACAATGGTAATAAACAAACCGATGCCGGCGGTGATTCCATACTTCAAATTCGCCGGTATCGCATTCACCAGTTTTTCCCGAAATTTGAACAACGACAGCAAAATAAAAATAACGCCTTCTACCAAAACAGCGGTCAAAGCAATTTTCCAGGCATTATCTCCCAGTCCCATTCCCAGGCATACCGTATAAGTAAAGTATGCGTTCAGGCCCATACCGGAGGCAAGCGCAATCGGATAATTGGCGAAAAATCCCATAATAAAGGTCGCGATTGCGGCAGACAAAGCAGTCGCGGTGAAAACTGCGCCTTTATCCATCCCCGCGGCAGACAGCATATCGGGATTGACGGCAAGGATATACGCCATTGCCAAAAACACAGTAATGCCCGCAACTACTTCGGTTCTTACCGTTGTCCCGTTTTCTTTCAATTTGAACATCTTTTCTAACATCAAGACACGTCCCTTTCCTAAAATAAAGCATTATACAGCGTTCCGCAACGAATTTTCGGACTACCGCAAGCACACCGGAAAACGATATCCGAAAACTCTCGTTGAACCGCCAACCTATTATACTGTTTTTTATATTATTTTGTCAATATCACGGTGTTTCTATGCTATATGATAATAATTTCTGCTTGAGCCTAAATTTTCTTTTCAAAATGTGTTTATTTTTTCACGGTTTCGCTATATAATAGAATAGTGAAAAAATCCATTTATCAGGGACAGATTTCCCACGATTCAGAAAGGCTTGATGACATGGTTGACAATAATATTTTACAAGGGAAAAAGCATCTGCATTTTATCGGCATCGGCGGCTCCGGTATGTATCCGCTCGCCCAAATCCTGCACAGCGAAGGCTACTACATCACCGGGTCGGATAATAATGAGACCGACACCCTCGCCGCAGTCCGAAAAATGGGGATCCCGGTATATCTCGGTCAACGCGCCGAAAACATTGCCGGCGCCGATTTGATCGTACACACGGCAGCGATCATGAGCGATAATCCGGAATTGATTGCCGCCAAAGCAAGCGGCGTACCGGTGCTGGAACGCTGTGAGCTGCTGGGGTTGATTACCCGCCGTTATCATCATGCCATCTGCGTCAGCGGCACCCACGGCAAAACCACCACCTCCTCTATTCTCACCCAAATCCTGACCGAAGCCGGCATTGATCCCAGTGCGGTAATCGGCGGCAAACTTCCGTTGATCGGCGGCAGCGGCAGAGTCGGAAAATCGGATATTATGGTCTGCGAATCCTGCGAATATGTAGACACCTTTTTACATCTTTCCCCCGACATTGCGGTGATATTAAATATTGACCGAGACCACATGGAATATTTTAAAACGCTGGAACGCTTGATCAGCTCCTTCCGCAAATTCGCTGAAATGGCGACCAAATCTCTGATTGTCAACGGAGATGATGCCAACACCATGAAAGCGGTGGAGGGACTCGGCAAAGAAACCGTGACTTTCGGCTGGTCCGATACCAACGATTATTATCCTGCCAATATCGGAAGGATTGACGACTGTTTTCACAGCTATGACCTGATGTACCGCGGCAGCAAACGCTGTACCATCAAGCTTTATATTCCCGGCAAGCACAACATCTTAAACTCCATGGCAGCAGCAGCAGCGGCATTTGCCGTCGGTGCAACGCCGGAACAGGTTGCTGCGGGAATCGCAGATTTCCGCGGTGCCGGACGTCGATTTGAAATTCTCGGCAAATGCAACGGCGCAGTCATTGCCGATGACTATGCGCACCACCCCGCCGAGCTCAAGGTCACACTGGAAGCCGCCAAGGAACTGCATTACAAACGGGTTTGGGCAGTATTTCAGCCCTTTACTTACTCCCGTACCGCGATGCTGTTGGATGACTTTGCCAAGGTGCTGCCGATTGCGGACAAGGTTGTCATGACCGAAATCATGGGCTCACGGGAAAAGAACACCTACAACATTTACACCAAAGATCTCGCCGCGAAAATCGACGGCAGCGTTTGGTTTCCGACCTTTGAGGAGGTTGCCGATTATCTGCGGCAAAACATCACCGAAGGAGACTTGGTCATTACCCTCGGCTGCGGCGATGTTTATAAAATCGCAAAAATGCTGGTACAATAAATTGATTAACGTTTACATTCCTGTAAGGACTGTCCCGCTTTTCCGAGCGAGACAGTCCTTACAGCATATATCGGAAAATTTTTCCGTAAAATATTGACAAATAAATATTATTGTGATATTATTTTGATATCAAGATAATATTGAATGACAGATATGAAAGGAATGAACTTAACCATGAAAGAAATTGTTTTGAGCAATAAGAAAAACGGAATGGCGGTATTGCTGATCACCATATTGCTGTATCTGGCCGGCATCGCTGCCTGTGTTTTCGCCGGATTCCTGATTGACAGTCCGCTCCGTATCCTCGGAATCATATTGCTGATTGTCAGCATTCTCTGGCTTTGCGTAGGCTGGCTGCCTCTGCTGGGGCTGAAAGTGCTGAAACCACAGGAGGCACTCGTTCTCACCTTGTTCGGGAAATATATCGGCACGCTGAAAAATGAGGGATTCTATTTTGTCAATCCGTTCTGTGTCAGCGTAAATCCTGCTGCCAAAACAAAGCTGAATCAAAGCGGCGATGTGGATGGCGGTGCTGTCAACACGATCGTATATCCTACCGCTACAAGCATAGAAACGGTAAACAAAAAAATATCCCTCAAAATCATGACGCTGAATAACAACCGTCAGAAAATCAACGATTGTTTAGGAAATCCTGTGGAAATCGGCATTGCAGTCATGTGGCGGGTCGTCGATACCGCAAAGGCTGTTTTCAATGTGGACAATTTTAAAGAATACCTTTCCCTGCAATGTGACAGCGCGCTGAGAAATATTGTCCGCATCTATCCTTACGATATTGCGCCGAATATCGATACCACCGGCGACGGTATCGCTGACGAGGGAAGCTTGCGCGGTTCCAGTGAAATTGTCGCTTCCCGTATCCGAGACGAAATTCAGCAAAAGGTCAGCGAAGCAGGCATCGAAATTATTGAAGCACGCATCACTTACCTTGCCTATGCGCCCGAAATTGCCGCGGTGATGCTGCAAAGACAGCAAGCATCCGCAATCATTGACGCAAGAAAAATGATCGTAGACGGTGCGGTTGGCATGGTGGAAATGGCATTGGAGCGATTGAACAGCAACAGCGTTGTAGAACTCGACGAGGAACGGAAAGCGGCAATGGTTTCCAACCTCCTGGTCGTTCTCTGCGGCAATCACGACGCACAGCCGGTCGTCAACTCCGGAAGTTTATATTAAGATGATGAACGATCCACAACAAAAAAAGCAAATTCCGCTCCGCCTTTCCGCCAAATTATACGATGCCATTGCATCATGGGCAGAGGACGATTTCCGTTCGGTCAACGGTCAAATTGAATATTTACTGTCCGAATGTGTCCGACAGCGCAAGAAAAACGGAAAATATGTTTCCGATGAAATCGACCAGCCGCCCGAATTAGATATCTAGTAAAAAAGCTGCTTCACTTTTTTGTAAGTGAAGCAGCTTTTTTGGACATTCAAAACACGGTGCATTAGATTTTCGTAATGTCGACCAATTCAACGTCGTTGATGGTTTTATCCAGCGCCAGACAATCCGCAAGCGCGTTCGCCGTGTCAATCGAAGTCAGGCATGCGATAGAATGCTCGACCGCTTTTCTGCGGATTTTCACGCTGTCCCTTGCCGGCATTCTGCCCTTGGCGGAGGTGGAAATTACATAGTCGATTTTTCCGCTGTCCAGCAACGTCAGAATATTATTATTCGGGTCCTCCGAAATTTTACGCACCACATTGGTGGCGATCATGTTTTTGTTCAGCGTGTTTGCCGTTCCTGCCGTCGCGTAAAGATCAAATCCCATGGAGGAGAATTTATCCGCCACCTCAATAATCTCCTGTTTGTCGGTATCCCGCACCGAAATCAGGACGCCGCCGTTCTTTTTCATCTTGCATCCGGCAGCAACCAAACCTTTCAGCAGTGCTTCATCCAACGTTTTGGCAATACCCAACACTTCGCCGGTAGATTTCATCTCCGGACCGAGATGGGTATCCACATCGTGCAGCTTTTCAAAGCTGAACACCGGGACCTTAACTGCCACATAATCTCCGCTCGGATACAAGCCGCCCTGATAGCCCAATTCCTTTAAGGTCGCACCCAGCATGATTTTGGTTGCCAAATCCACCATCGGCACATTTGTTACCTTGCTGATATACGGCACTGTTCTGGAGGAACGCGGATTGACCTCAATCACGTAAACCTCACCGTTATACACCACATACTGAATGTTGACCAAACCGATAACTTTTAATTCCATCGCCAGCTTGCCGGTATAATCAATAATGGTGTTTTTAATTCTCTCACTGAGATTCTGCGCCGGATAGACTGAAATGGAGTCACCGGAATGGACGCCGGCACGCTCAATATGCTCCATGATACCCGGAATCAGGTAATCGGTGCCGTCGCAAATCGCATCGACTTCGACCTCTGTGCCCATCATGTACTTATCAATCAGCACCGGATTCTCAATATTGTGGGAAGTAATGATCGCCATATATTCCACAATATCCTTGTCAGAGTGCGCAATGATCATATTCTGCCCGCCTAAAACATAGGACGGCCGCATCAAAACCGGATATCCCAAATCGTTTGCCGATTGCAGCGCTTCCTCCACCGTAAAGACGGTATGTCCCTGCGGACGGGGAATGCCCAGCTTCTCCAAAACTTCATCAAACCGTTCTCTGTCTTCTGCCGCATCAATGCTGTCCGCGCCGGTACCGAGAATGTTTACACCCATGTCATTCAAGAATTTTGTCAGCTTGATCGCGGTTTGACCACCGAACTGCACCACAACGCCGTCCGGTTTTTCAGTCTGTATCAGGTTCCAGACGTCTTCTTGATTGAGCGGATCAAAATACAGACGATCGCCGGTATCAAAGTCGGTCGAAACCGTTTCCGGATTGTTGTTACAGATAATGGCCTCATATCCCAGTTCTTTCAATGTCCAGACGCAGTGCACCGAGCAATAGTCAAACTCTATTCCCTGACCGATCCGAATCGGTCCGGAACCGAATACCAACACCTTCTTTTTACCGTTTTTATGACGTTCCAAAAACAGCTTGGCTTCGTTTTCCTGGTCGTAGGTAGAATAGAAATAAGGTGTCTCCGCCTCAAATTCTGCCGCACAGGTATCTACCATTTTATACGACGCAAACAGCTTATGCGGTATCGTTTGTCCGCTGATTTTTTCTATCGTTTTATCCAAATAGCCGAAATCCTTGGCTTTCTTATATAAAGCGTCGGTGAGCTCCTCGGTGGCAAGCCGCTTTTCCAGCTTGACCAAATTCAGCATCTTGTAAAGGAACCAGTTGTCGATCATATTGATTTCGTGAATCTGTTCGGGCGCAATGCCGCGCTTGAGCGCTTCAAACACTGCGAATATCCGACGATCATCGCAAACGCTCATTCTCGCCAAAACTTCCTCATCGGTCAGCTTGGTAAATTCAGGCAGCGTGAGGGTATCCAATCCCAGTTCCGCACCCCGCACCGCCTTCATCAGTGCCTGTTCAAAGCTGGTGCCGATGCTCATGACCTCTCCGGTTGCTTTCATCTGGGTGCCGAGGGTACGTTTGGCGTAAACAAATTTATCAAATGCCCATTTCGGGAACTTCAATACCAAATAATCGATCGCCGGCTCAAAGCAGGCATAGGTTTTGCCGGTCACCTGATTGATGATCTCATCCAAGGTATAGCCGATCGCGATTCTGGTCGCCACTTTCGCAATCGGATAGCCGGTTGCTTTGGAAGCCAGCGCAGACGAACGCGATACACGGGGGTTTACCTCGATGACCGCATACTCCATCGAAGTCGGATGGAGCGCGAACTGACAGTTGCATCCGCCTTCTACCTTCAGCGCCGATACCATATTCAGCGCCGCAGTTCGCAGCATATTGTATTCCTTATCGGACAAGGTTACCGCCGGCGCAACCACGATGCTGTCACCGGTGTGTACGCCGACCGGGTCCACGTTTTCCATGCTGCACACCGTAATAATATTGCCCTTGCTGTCCCGAATGACCTCAAACTCGATTTCTTTCCATCCGGTGATACATTTTTCCACTAAAATCTGGGTAATGGGGGAAAGCCGCAATCCGTTTCCTGCAATCTCGATCAGTTCTTCTTTGTTATTGGCGATACCGCCCCCGGTTCCACCCAATGTAAACGCCGGACGAATGATGGCCGGATACCCGATGACCTCATCAATAAATTTTAAAGCGTCCTCCACGGTTTCTACCACTTTGGAAGGAATACAAGGCTCACCAATTTCCTCCATGGTGTCCTTAAACGCCTGACGGTCCTCGGCACGGTGGATAGTTTCGGGATTGGCGCCCAACAGCTTGACGTTCATTTTATCTAAGAAGCCTTCCTCCGCAAGCTGCATCGAAAGCGTCAGCCCGGTCTGCCCGCCCAAGGTGGAAAGCACGCTGTCCGGACGCTCGATCTCAATCACCCGCTTGACGACATCCAGCGTCAGGGGCTCAATATAAATTTTATCCGCCATCGCTTTGTCGGTCATGATGGTCGCCGGATTCGAGTTGATCAAAACGACCTCCAAGCCTTCCTGCTTCAAAGCGCGGCAAGCCTGCGCACCCGCGTAGTCAAACTCGGCTGCCTGTCCAATGACAATCGGGCCTGAGCCGATCACCAACACTTTTTTGATATCTGATCTTAATGGCATATCTATCTTTCTTCCTTTCAGGTTGGATTTCTTATCGGTTGCTTATACTAAAATCTAATTAAATACTTTCATTCTTTCCGGTCTGAATTGCGTCAGAAAGCGTTATCCTCCTTGCTGGGCGTCAGCCCAGCGGCGTCGTCTGCCTTTTCTGACACAATTCATCCTCGGAAATCGATGAAAGCTTTCAATTAGATTTTAGTATTACTTTTGAAGCATTTTGACAAAACGGTCATATTCCGACTCCGGCGCGGATTGATACTGAATCACATTCGGCTGAAATTGTACCGAAAACGCCGGAATTGCGGTA
>JAQXIB010000202.1 GCA_029007575.1 Clostridiales bacterium
GTATATCAGGTTAATTATTATTTAAGCACAAAAAATCAGCCAATATTAGTTTACGGTGGTACGGTAGGAGACAAAATTACTGCCGGAATGAGTTTTGCTTACTGGGCAGCTATTATTGTGGAAAAAGATAGTAGCACCGGCAAGCTTTATGTAGATAAAATCGAACCGGCAAAAGCCGACGCTTCCAAACTTTTGTGTAAGGCTACTACTGCGGATGGATTTGTTCTTTTGATACATAGTTCAGAGTACAATTCCTACAACATAAAAGTGAATGATGAAGTTCGGGTTGATTTTGATTACAAAAATACTACAGGCTATTCGGCGACAAAATATGGTACCGTTATCTTCGGCGCCGATTTGAGCCCGAAACCGGCAAAAGACAATACCGGCAAGCTCACCATTGTGCCGGGCGCTGACACCCGTGACCTGATCGAAGTCAATTTGTATGATTACGGCAGCAACATCAATGAAAAATATAACAGCGATAATACATTTCCGGGCTTTCAACAGGATAACGGTACATCAACGGTCTACAGTACTGCCACCAGTAACTTCGGCAATAACATTACGTCGGATTTAGCGGCGGGGAAGAGCGGTATTACCAATAGTGGCGGTGCGATCAACGTGACAGTCAATCATGCCAACAGCCCTATCAGCGGAGCGATGCAGGCCACGCTGGGCAGCGACGGATATCCGGCATTGGCAAACGGTACAAGCCTTGGCTATCTGTTCAGCAACAATAAATATGCCGCCAAGAAAAACTCCAAGAGTATTAACGGCTTGTTCCAATATCATGAGACAACAGGCGCGTATACCTTTAACAGCCGTGAAAACCACGCCCAGTTCAATCCGGAAAATGATACTTTTACGTTGTATGATCAGATCATTTCCTCCAACTTTATCATGTATCCGTTCGGCAATTTCCTGCCCTTTAACGATATTGTCAAAACAAGTACCCAGGTCAGCACCATTGATAAAAGCTATTTTCAAACCATCGCACAGAGCGCTCAGTATAAATATGAATGTGGTCGCGGCGCGGAATATAACACCCTTTCCACTGCATTGAACACTTGGATCGGGAAGATGGATGCAAAATATTCAAGCGGCTGGGGAGCGGCACAAGCGCTGAATGAGTATTTTAACGCCAACGTCGGAGATAAAAATTTTGACTTTGCAGGTCAACCGGAATTAAAGAATCAACTGACTCGTCTTTACTCCATCGACTATGATGAACCGACCGACTTCTTTTTCGGTATGGAAATGAAGATGAACTTTGTACAGCCAAAGGGCGGCTTGACCGGTAAGGACGGCAAACAGCCGATGGTGTTCTATTTCACCGGAGACGACGATGTGTGGGTCTATCTGGACGGCAAGCTGTTCCTTGATCTGTCCGGTATCCATCGTCATGTGGGCGGCGAGATCGACTTTGTCAAAGGCGAGGTGCGGTATTACGACCTCGATGTAAAGACAGGCGATGTCACAACGACGCCGTCGAAAACGGTGCCGTTTTCCGATTTGGTCGGCGACCTAAACACTACCGGCACTTTTAAGGATTACAGCATGCACAGTTTCAACTTTTATTATATGGAACGCGGTGCAGGTTCGGGCGTTTGTCGGATGAATTTCAATTTCCCGTTGCTTCGGAAGAATAGCATTTCGGTCACTAAAGAATTGAGCGTCGACGAGCAGGATAAGATCGATTTGTTGGGAAATCCGGATTTTCGCTTCCAGATTTTGAAAGAAAACGGCACCGATCTGTTTATCGGCAGTAACGTTTCTTATGATATTTTGGACACTTCGGGAAATAAAATCGGCACCGGACTGACCGATGCCAACGGGGTATTTACCCTAAAGGCGAACCAGACTGCCGTGTTCAGCGGAATCAAGGAAGATGCGGGTCGCTATTTTGTGCGTGAATTGCTGAATCCGGATGAATTTGAGCAGTACGGTCAAATTTTTGTGAACGGCGACAGCGTTACCACCGACACAGATACCGATATAGTGGTGGGTTCGGATACCTTTACCGGCGTAAAAAGCCCGATCAAAGATATTTCGAGCGGCAGCACGGCTTTTCATTTTAACAATCAGATCGAGTTCCGAAAACTGGGCAGCTTGCAGATCACCAAGAATCTGACATTATATGCTCAAACTCGGGCTGCGCCGCAGTTCCAGTTCAAAGTCACGCTGGATGACGCGCTCCTGCCGGTTGGAACTTCCTATATGGTGGGCGGGGTAAGCCGAACCGTGACGGAAGCCGGTATCATTACGCTGAAGCCGAACGAAACGGCAGTTATTCTCAATATCATTGCGGGAAGTAAATTTACCGTACAGGAAACAGCCGCATCGAGTGACGGTTATACTGTTAGCTATACCGGTGATGGACTGACGCAGGAATCCGATCAGAACGGAAGTTTTGTTTCCGGTGTGATCAAAATCGATACTGCCGTTGCCGTGTTGGTGCATAACTTGGAAGGCGGTATCTCCGTAACTATTCCCGGTAAAAAACTGCTGACGAATCCGGATGGCGCGGAGCATCGCTTTAGCTTCCAACTGGAGCAGGTGACCGATTCTGCCGGCACTGTGTCGACGGAAAACGGGACCAAGCAGACAGCTTCAGCCACATTCCCCGCGGATGGCGGAGCGAAAGAAGCAGCCTTTGCATTCAGCATCGATTACCCGGAGAAAGAAATGACTTCTCTGCCGTCGGTCTTTTACTATAAGATTACCGAAATTGCGGAGAATACCGATCAGGTTCAATATGATCCCGCGATATATATCGTCGCAGTGACCGTCACCAAAGAAAGCGGCGAGTTGCAGGCGGCAGTGACCGGCCTGTGGAAAAACGGTACACAAGTGCAGGATGTCGGCGCTGTTCCGCTCTTTACCAACACACTGGTGAGTAGTTTAACCATCGGAAAACAGGTGGATGGTGATAGCACGTCAGATCTGGAATTTGGTTTTACGGTCTCGCTCAAGCGGGGAGATCAGCCGTTAAACGGCAATTTTTCAGCCAAGCGGTTTACCGGAGACGGTGAAAACAACGTACAGGATATTACGATTCAGTTTGATGAATTAGGATGTGCTTTTCTCCGTTTGAAGCATGATGAACGGATCGAGATTTGCGGTATCCCGGTAGGCACCCAATGGACTGTGGCCGAAAGCGATCCGCAGGGGTATCATCCGTACTGTACGATCAATTCCGGCGAGGAAAGTGACAGCAATACCGGTTCGGGAAATCTTTCAAGTTCCGGCGACACCGTTTTATTTGTCAATATGCCGTACTATGAATTGGCAAAAACCGGCGGGATCGGTACCATGTGGTATACCATAGGCGGACTGCTATTGATCACAGCTGCCGGATTGCTTTTGCTGTATGCTAAAGTCAAGCACAGAGAGCATGATGATCTCTCTGAAGCATAAATATTAAATTTTTCATAAAGACATGAAAAAGGGAAGGAATAAAAAACGATGAAGCACGTAAAAAGATTTGCCGGCATTTTGCTGGCACTTGCCATGGTCCTGACCATGACAACATTCGCTTTCGCCGCTCAAGAAGGCGACCTCACAGGCGGTTCGATCACCATCAAGGATGCTGTACCGAAACAAACCTACAAGGCATATCAGATTTTGTATCTGGAAAGCTACAATAAAGATGCCGGGACATATGCTTATAAGGCAAACAGCGCATGGAAAACTTGGCTTGAGGGTCAGACTGCCTATGTCAGCTTTAACGATCAAGGCTATGTAACTTGGGTTGAAGATGCGGATGTAGCCGCATTTGCAAAGCTGGCGCAGGCAGAAGCGGCTACACTGGCTAAAGAATATTATGAAGAAGCAACCGCACCTGCTGCAGCAGAGGGACAGAGTTATTCCACAGTTACATTCTCTAACTTGAAACTGGGCTATTACCTGGTGGATACCACAGTAGGTACGCTGTGTTCGTTGGATACCACTAACCCAGCGGTAGAAATGGAAGAGAAAAACGATCTGCCTTCCATCGACAAGCTGGTTCAGGAGGATTCCACTAACGCGTGGGGAGCAAGCAACACCGCTCAGATTGGTGACACGGTGAATTTCAAAACCACGGTTTCTGCCAAAAAAGGCGCACAGAACTATGTCGTTCACGATAAGATGTCCGCCGGTCTGACTTTTCAAGGAGTCACCTCTGTCAAGGCTGGTGAGACTGCATTGGTCAAAGATACCGATTACAGCGTGGTCACCACCGGTCTTGATGCAGACTGTGATTTCCATGTTGTATTTACCCAGGCTTATCTTGATAAGATTACCGCTGATACTGATATCGTCATCGAGTATACTGCTATTTTAAACGACAAAGCAGTTATTTCTACTGATAAGAACACCAACGATACCAAACTGAGCTATGGCGAAAGCAACGCAGGTGAGACTTCTTGGGCGCACACGGATACCTATACTTTCAAGTTCGATATCATCAAAACGGACAGCAGTCTGAAGCTGTTGACCGGCGCCATGTTTGAACTGTATGATGCTGAGAAAGACGGAAACAAAATCCAACTTGTCAAGGAAGAAAATGGCGATTACCGCATCGCTACCGCTGCGGAGCGTAGCGCTGAAGGATTTACTTCGGCTGTCATTGAAGCCGGTAAAGTTACGGTAAAAGGAATGGACGCGGATACTACATACTGGCTGGAGGAAGTTGCAGCTCCTGCGGGCTACAATAAGCTACCTGCTCGCGTCGAAGTAAAGATTGAAGACAGTAACTTGACCACCAGCATGACAGGCGATACATGGGTCACAGGCAACGGCGGCGTGCAGATTACCAACCAATCCGGTTCTCTCCTGCCGTCTACCGGCGGTATCGGTACAACGGTGTTCTATATAGTCGGCGGTGTGCTGGTAGTGGTTGCCGTTGTGTTGTTAGTAGCAAAAAAGCGTATGAATCATAAGGGCTGATTCCAAAATCATACTTTCTGATCATTGACACATCCGCTCGGACAGCAGGAAAAGCATCTGTTTCCTGCTGCCACAGCGGCAAGGAGAGCACTGCATGAAGAAAAAAAGAGGGAATTTCATAACGGTTATATTGATCCTGATCTTGCTTGTAGGGCTGTCCTTGCTGCTGTATCCTTCCGTCAGCGATTACTGGAATTCTTTTCATCAAACAAAGGCCATTGCGACCTATGCCGAAACAGTGGCAAAGCTGGATCAGGAGCAATATGATCAAATATGGGAAAAAGCAGAAAAATATAATTATTCTCTGGTGGGTAAAAAAAGCAGTTATACTTTAAGCGCGGCGCAAAAAAGTGAGTACGAAGCATTGCTGAACGTATCCGGTTTGGGCATTATGGGATATATTGAAATTCCCAGTATTGGCTGTTCTCTTCCGATTTATCATGGTACTGAGCAATCCGCGCTGCAAATTGCCGTCGGACATCTGGAGTGGTCCAGTCTGCCGGTAGGCGGTGAAAGCACCCACTGTGTTTTGTCCGGTCATCGAGGCTTGCCCAGCGCAAAGCTTTTTACCAATCTGGATAAGTTGACAGAGGGCGATCTTTTTACGATTCGGGTACTGGATGAGGTGTTGACCTATGAGGTCGACAGGATATTGGTGGTAGAGCCGCAGAATATCGAGCCATTGCAGATCGAAAAAGGAAAAGATTATTGTACTTTAGTGACTTGTACTCCTTACGGAATCAATACACATCGCCTGCTTGTCCGTGGCCATCGGGTTGAAAACATTGAGGATTCCGCGGACATTCGGATAACGGCGGATGCGGTTCGGTTTAGTCCGTTGCTTGTAGCTCCTGTCATAGCGATTCCGATTTTGCTGGTGTTATTGCTGATATTATTGCTGCCTAAGCGCCCGAATAAAAAGCATGGAGTTGATGCTGATGAAGATGAAGATATATAAACGTACAGCTGTTTTCATGTGCTGTTTATTTCTGTGCACGCTGTTCATACCCATCAGGACATTGGCGGCGGGAAGCATTGATCTGACACATGAGGTCAGCCTGACTGTTTCTTATCAGGACGGAACTTTGTCTTTGTCAGACGCGCAGATTGATCTTTACCAAGTGGCTGCAGTGGATGAATACGGAGAACTGACATCTACCGATATTTTTGACCGGTTTCACATCGACATCCGGGGGAAAAATGACGAAGCTTGGAGAACATTGGCTTTTACCTTGGAAGGGTATATCCTACGAGATAATATTTCTCCTTTTGACAGTGGAAAAACGAATCAAGCGGGTCTGATATCTTTTCCCAGCGCACAAAAGAAATTGATTCCGGGACTGTATCTGGTGTTGGGACAGCGGCATACACAAAATGGGTATTATTATGATATGTCGCCTTTTTTGGTGATGCTGCCGAGCTTGGATCAGAAAACGAATACATGGAGTTATCATGTGACGGCAGAAGTAAAGTATGATGTCGATCCGGTGCCGGATGGACCGGATACGATAGAATACGAGGTGCTGAAAGTCTGGAAGGACGGTGGGTATGAGCACGAACGCCCGCAAGAAATCACGGTTCAGCTTCTGCGCAACGGAGAAATTTATGACACGGTAACGTTAAATGACAAATGCAATTGGAGATATATCTGGACAGACTTAGATGGTAATTATAAATGGACTGTGGTAGAAAAAGAGCAGGAAAAGTATACCGTTGAAGTCGTGCGGGAGGGAGTGACCTTTGCGGTGATTAACACATATGCCAAGGATATTCCGGATAACGAGGTCCCGAAAGAACCGGCTTCTCCCTCGGATGGCAAACTTCCTCAGACCGGACAGCTTTGGTGGCCTGTACCGTTGTTGATTGCCGTGGGACTACTTTGTATTGTTATCGGTCTGCTTCGCCGGAGGAGTGCCAGTGATGAAGAAAAGTAAAGGAATGTTTTGGCTTTTTCTGGGGCTGCTGCTGATTGTGGCGGCCCTTTCCCTTATCGCTTATAACCTGTATGACGAAAATCACGCGAAGCGGTCTTCTGAGCAGGCAGTTGATCGTTTAAATGAATATTTGAACGAAGCTTCGGATCTGTCTTCGGGAGTTGAGAAAATCCCGGATTATATTTTGAATCCGGAAATGGAAATGCCGACAAAGACAATCAACGGTGTCGACTATATCGGAGTATTACAAATTCCGAAACTGGAGTTGGAATTACCCGTAATCCGTCAATGGAGTTATCCTCACTTGAAAATTGCTCCTTGTCAATACAGCGGTTCTGTTTATTTGGATACTTTGGTGATCGCCGGGCATAATTATGTATCACATTTCGGCAATCTGAAAAAGCTGCGGGAAGGTGATGTTGTCCTATTTACAGACATGGACGGTAACACTTTTCGATACACCGTTGTGTGTTGGGAAACATTGGATTCCGCCGCGGTTGAAGAAATGAAAAACGGGGATTGGGATTTGACTCTGTTCACCTGCACTATACGGGGACGGAACAGAGTAACAGTGCGTTGTGAGAGGGAGAAAGCGGTTGGATAAAAAGATAAAATTTCGCCCTTCTTTTCATAAAAAAAGGGGGCAGACTAAAATCTGCCCCCTGAATCGTTGAGGTTTTCTTATTTGAAATATCTGTTGAGCAAGCCGTTGAATGCAGCGCCGTGACGAGCTTCGTCTTTCGCCATTTCATGAACGGTGTCATGAATTGCATCCAAGCCGAGTTGTTTTGCTTTGGCAGCAAGCTCTTTTTTGCCTTCGCAAGCGCCTTTTTCCGCCATTACGCGCATTTCCAGATTTTTCTTGGTGCTGTCGGTTACCACTTCGCCGAGAAGCTCAGCAAATTTTGCTGCGTGTTCTGCTTCCTCATAAGCGGCTTTTTCCCAGTACAGACCGATTTCCGGATAACCTTCACGATGAGCAACACGTGCCATGGCTAAGTACATACCGACCTCGGTGCATTCACCGGTAAAGTTCATTTTCAAGCCTTCGATGATTTCCGGATCTACATCTTTAGCAACGCCGACTCTGTGCTCATCTGCCCAGTTTAATGCGTTATCTGACTGCTCCACAAATTTGGAAGCAGGAGCTTTACACTGCGGGCATTGTGCCGGAGCGGAATCTCCTTCATGAACATATCCGCAAATAGAACATACAAATTTTTTCATCATGATTACTCCTTACATTATTTAAAATTAGTATAGTTATATATGTAATACCAATTACATATATAACTATACAACAAAAGTATATATTAGTCAATACCCTGCCCTATTAATTTTTTGTTAACGAATCTATATAGAGAAAGGCTTGAGCTTCAAATGAAAAATCTATTGGTCGGAATCAATGCAAAATATATCCATAGCAATCTTGCGATACGCTATTTGCAGCGATATCTGGACACCGGTACGCCGTACCATGCGGCAATTGCGGAATATACCATCAATCATCGAACGGAGATGATTTTACGGGAAATTTATGAGCAAGCGCCTGATTTGATCGGGTTTTCATGCTATATTTGGAACTTTGAATATGTAAAAGAATTGACCGTCGAATTAAAAAAACTGCTACCGGACACCGTAATTGTCTGGGGAGGTCCCGAAGTCAGTTATCAAAGTGAACAGTACATCGGCGTTTATGCGGATTATATTATCTGCGGAGAAGGAGAGCAAGCATTTGCCGAGCTTGTCTGTCAGCTCGAAAACGGACAGCCTTCGGCAGAACGGGTGTTGCGGGGCGCTCCGGTAGAAATGGATAACATTCCTTTTGTATATGATGATCTGACGGATTTGCAAAATAGGATTCTTTATTACGAAAGCTCCAGAGGATGCCCGTTCCAATGCCAATATTGTTTGTCATCCATTGAAAAGAAGGTTCATTTTCACTCGATGGAACGCACCTTGTCGGATCTGGATTTCTTTTTGGAGCATCGAGTAAAGCAGGTCAAGTTTGTGGATCGCACTTTTAACTGCGATAAAAAGCGTACCAAAGAACTGTGGCGGTATTTGCTGGCGCATGATAACGGATTGACCAACTTCCATTTTGAAATTGCGGGAGAACTGCTGGATGAGGAATGTTTAGAACTGCTGTCCCAGGCAAGAAAGGGCTTTTTTCAGTTGGAAATCGGCGTTCAATCGGTCAATCGGCAAACACTTCGTGAAATCCGTCGAGAAACCGATATGGAGCAGCTTTTTGCGGTAGTCAAACGAATCAAAGAAATGGGAAATATTCATATTCATCTGGATCTGATCGCAGGACTACCGTATGAGGATATCAATAGCTTTGCAAATTCCTTTAACACCGTCTATGCCTTGCAGCCGCACCAGCTTCAGCTGGGATTTTTGAAGGTACTCAAGGGCTCCGGAATCTGTCAAAGGCAGGCGGATTACGGGATTGTTCATACCGATAAGCCGCCTTACGAGGTGCTGTATACGAATTGGCTGTCCTATGATGATGTGCTACGTCTGAAGCTGGTGGAAGATATGGTGGAACGGTATTATAACAGCAATCGATACAAACTGTCTTGTGATTATCTTTGCCGCTTGTTTGATTCGCCGTTTGCTTTTTTTGACGCGCTGGGGCATTACTATAAAGAAAAAAAGTACCACTTAGAGGCGGTATCTGAAATCGACAGCTATACGGTGCTGTACGAGTTTTTGCAAACCTTGGGCAGGGGCGATACCGAGAAATTTAAGTGGCTGGCAAAATATGATTTGTATTCTCATAGAAAGGCTAAAAAATGGCCTGAGTGGATGAATAATGATTTGACCGTACAATATCAGCGACAGATACGGCACTTTTATGAAAGTGAGGAAAATCGTCTCCGATTTTTTCCGCAGTACCCGGAAGCGGATGCGCGTCAATTGTCCCATCTGCTTCATTTGGAAGTGTTTCCGTTTGATCCGATCAGCGGAGAGCCGCATCCAACCGCTTTGCTGTTCCGCTATCGGAAGTGTGATATTTTGGGGAATGCCGAAACTGTCATTGTTTCTGATGAGATTTTCACCGATTATTGATAGATTTCTGCTGGGATATGTGTTATAATAAAAAACGACAGAATATTTTTGTAAGTACAATTTCAACAGAAAGGGTGATTGATGTGGATTTTGATTCGTTTTTCGCGGGGATTGAACCGGGTGGTTTAAAAGATATTTACGAAATCAAAATATTGATTTGCTATTTGTTGTATTCGGTAAAAGAACCGTTGAGCAAGGAACAGATCGATGTTGTTTTGCAAGGCAATCACTTGGTCAATTATTTCAGCTATGCGGCGGCATACCGAGAACTGCTGGAAAGCAAACATATTTCCGAAATAGAGCAGGATGGCAAAAAGGTGTTGCAGCTCAATCAACTCGGTAAAGATACGGCAATCGCGCTCAAATCCAATCTTCCGCTTTCGCTGAAAAATAAAGTGGTGTCTGCCGGTATGGAAATTTTGTCCGAAATGAAGATGGATAAAGTGCGGCAGGTAGAGGTAGTAAAAATCGATAATGGGTATATGATCCGACTGGTCATACATGATGAAAATCTGGATTTGTTGGATATTAAACTGTTTGCACCGGATGAAGAACAGGTGGAAATTATCCGGCAGCAGTTTACCGGCAGCACTATTGATGTTTACAGAGGAATTATTTCTTTGTTGATTAAGGATCGTGCGGGATTGGAAAAAATCGCGGAACAGTTTGATCCATTGCAAAGCAAGTCTACCGATCATTGACCGATTTATAGGATATATTTTAGGAGGCGTATGTTTTCTTGGAAGGACAAAAACGGTTTGAAATACATTTTCACACCAAAGAAACCAGCGGATGTGCCCGTGTGCCGGCCGCTGAAGGAGTAAAATTATATCAGCAAGAGGGTTACAGCGGGATAGTAGTTACCGATCATTTTGCTGATTACGGGCAGGATGCAAGACAAAGGATGA
>JAQXIB010000203.1 GCA_029007575.1 Clostridiales bacterium
CTTGCAAAACGGCCCAAGCTATTACTCTGCGACGAGCCGACCGGCGCGCTGGATTACAACACCGGAAAGACGATTTTAAAGCTACTACAGGACACCTGCCGTAACAACAACATGACGGTGGTGCTGATCACCCACAACCAGGCGATCACGCCGATGGCTGACCGGGTCATCAAAATGAAAAACAGCAAGGTACAAAGCATGACGGTAAACCCGAATCCGACGCCGGTAGAAGAAATCGAATGGTAGCCAAGCATAATGCTTGGAATTAGTTCGCGGCAGGGAATAATTCCCTGCACCTTAGATCGCGGGGAAATGAGCAAAAGGATTAGGCTTTCTACTCGCGGAATGAGGTTAATGTAAATTCGCAGCAGGGGATAATCCCCTGCACCCTAGATCGCGGCAGGCATAATGCCTGCACTTACTTCGCGACAAAGTGGGCAAAAAAATCAAGTCGGAGTTCGCGGAATAAGATGTGTAACCGCGGGCGCTTAAGTTTGATTGTTGCATTAATTCGGTGCGCGAATTAATACCAAGCATTATGCTTGGTATCCTTCTTTTCATAACTGAAAAGAAGCAAAAGGTTTTCGCGTATCGCCGCGAACCCACTCTTAAAAAAACATCTGCGATGTTTTTTTAGATTGGTCGGTTGCTCGTGACCAAGATACTACGATGCAATAGGTCGGCTTTTCTTGCTTCCGCCAATCTTTTTTCCTTAACAGAAAGTACGCGGCGTGAGTGGAAGCAAGGATAACTTACCGGCCGACGATTGCCTAAGTTTATCACGACGTACTGATATTACTAAGCTATTTCGCGGAATAAGATGTGTAACCGCGGAAATTAAAGTTTAATCATCACGTTAACTTTAGTGCGCGAATTAAGTCCAGGCATTATGCCTGGCAGGGGATAATCCCCTGCAAGGAGGAATACGAATGAAAAAAGTCCTAAGAAAGGAATTATTTCGGGAGATATGGAAAACGAAAAACCGTTTTCTGTCTATCCTGGCCATTATAGCGGTGGGAACCGGATTTTTTGCCGGTGTAAAGGTTTGCTGTCCCGATATGAAGCTGACGGCGACCCATTACTTCGAAGACACCCGCCTGATGGATCTTCATCTGAAATCTACCCTTGGGTTTACCGATGAGGATGTCGACACGATACAAAATACAGACGGCATTCGGGGCATGATGCCCGCCTATTCGGTGGATAGCTTCGTGGAGGCAACCGACAACACCAATATCATCGTAAAAGCCCTTTCGATTCCGATTAATGCACCGGAGGAGGACGAGAATTACCTCAACCGTCCGGTGCTGAAAGAGGGCAGACTGCCGCAAAAATCGGGTGAGTGCGTGGTGGAGCATAGCTCCCTCTCCAACGTGGATTTTTCGATCGGCAGTAAGATCACACTTTACCTGAAAACCTCCGAGATCAAGGATAGCCTCAAAACCGACACCTTCACCATCGTCGGGGTGATCGAATCCCCCCAGTTCATCAGCTTCAGCCGCGGAAACAGCTTGATCGGTGACGGCACGATCGACGCGTTTATAATGATTCCGGAGCAGGATTTTAACCTTGAGGTTTATACCGACCTGTATCTGACCTTGGACAGCACCAAAGGCGTGTCGCCGTTTGACGAAGAATATGACAGGCTGGTCGAGGAAAAATCGGCAACGCTGGAAGAGATCGCGGAACATCGTGCGCAGGCGCGTTACGATGAAATCCATGAGGACGCACAGGCCGAGATCGATCAAGCAAAACAGGAGCTTGCCGACGGAGAAAAAACCAGGAATGAGGAACTCGGCAAAGCCGAAAAACAGCTTGCTTCGGCAAAAAAAGAGCTGGATGACGGATATCGGGAATATCAAGACGGGCAAGCCGCATATGATCAGCAAATCGCCGATGCGCAAACGCAATTGGCAAACGGAAAACAGGAGCTTGCCGACGGGCAGGCAGAATATGAAAACGGACTCGCGCAATATCAGACGGGCCTGCTGAAATGGGAATCGGAGCTGAACAACGGCAAGGAGCAGTTAAGTGGTGCCAAAGCAACGGTTGCCGGGATCAACAGTATTCTTGAAAATTATGAAACCGTGTCGATTGCCGATCCGGCTGATTTCCCGGAGCAGGTACAGCAGACCATTGCCGCCGCGAAACAGCTTGCGGCAGCCGACGGTTCGGACGGTTCGGCATTTGCCAACCTGCTGACCGGATATATTCAGGCGCCCGCGGCGCAAAAGCCGGCGCTGAAAGCGGCGATACAGCAGGCGGTCGGCACCATCAACACCAATCTTGCCGCGCAGGAAAGTGTATTAAATGCCGGATTTGCCAAGCTCAATGCGCTGAAAGAGGGAAAAACGGCAGAGGGAGTGACCTATACCGAGGAGGAGCAAAAGCTGGTCGACAGCAACACACTTCTGACCGAAACCGCCCAAAAGCTGACTGCGGCGAAACAGGAGCTTGCCGAAAAAGAAGCCTTACTGGCAGAGGAAAAAGAGAAAGGCTTGCAGGAGCTGGCAGACGCCAAGCAAAAACTGACCGACGGGCAAGCGGAGTATGATAAAGGGCTTGCCGAGTACGAGAGTCAAAAAGCGGAATCAGAAGCCAAGCTGGAGGACGCCCGCAAAAAGATCAAAGATGCGGAAAACCAGCTTGCCGAGCTGTCCGAGCCGGTGTGGTACGTCTGGGACAGGAACAACAATCCCGGCTATTCCGGCTATGAGGAGGACGCCGAAAAGGTTGACGCCATCGCCAAGGTGTTCCCGGTATTTTTCGTGCTGGTGGCGGCGTTGGTCTGCCTGACCACCATGACCAGAATGGTGGAGGAGGAGCGCACCCAAATCGGCACCATGAAGGCGCTGGGCTACGGAAAGCGGAGCATTGTTTCCAAGTATCTGCTTTATGCGATCACGGCAAGCATTCTGGGAAGCGCGATCGGGCTGACGATAGGCTTCCAGCTTTTCCCGCGGGTAATCATTCGGGCATACAGCATCTTGTATTACATGCCCGATCCGATGACGCCTTTCCGATGGGATTACGCGGCGGGATGTACCGTTGTGGCAGTGCTTTGCACCGGATTGTCCGCTTTCGCGGCCTGCAACAAGGCGCTGAACTCCACTCCGGCCAAGCTGATGCGCCCCCGCGCACCAAAATCAGGCAAGAGGGTGCTTCTGGAAAAAGTCACTTTTATCTGGAGCAAGCTTTCCTTTATTCATAAAGTGACCTTGCGTAATATCTTCCGGTATAAGCGGCGGGTGTCGATGACGGTCATCGGCATCGCGGGATGTACCGCGCTGATGCTGACCGGCTTCGGATTAAAGTATTCGATCTCCTCGATTGCCGAAAAACAGTATGGCAACATCTTTGTCTATGACGCAATCGCGGTCATGGAGGACGACGTGGATGATCCTGATACCTTACAGAGCTTTTTAGACGACACCGATGGCGTAACGCAGAGTCTCAAGATCGTTCACCGCAGCCTGGATGCCACCAACGGTTCGGCGATCAAAAGCATCAATCTTTACGTGCCGCAGGAGCCGGAGCAGATCGGCGATTACATTCACCTGCGGGAACGGATCGGACATGAGCCGCTTTCGTTGACTGATGAGGGCGTGATCATCAATGAAAAGCTGGCGAAGCTGCTGAGTCTGGGCAAAGGAGATAACATCACGCTGAACAATCCGGACGGTCGTCCGATCACGGTACCGATCACCGGCGTTTGTGAAAATTATGCCCTCAACTATGTTTATATGACTCCGACGTTGTACGAATCCTCGTTCCGCACCGAGCCGGCGTATAATACCTTCCTGTTCAATGTCAGCGAGGACTGCGACCGAAGCACAGCCGCCGAGCAGCTTCTTGACCACGGCGGCATTCTGGGTGTGTCCTATTCCAGCGAGGGAATGGGACGGTTTACCGATATGATGTCGAGCTTAAACAGCATCGTTTGGGTGCTGATCATCTCGGCAGGAGCGCTCGCCTTTATCGTGATGTACAATCTGGTCAACATCAACGTCAACGAGCGGATCCGAGAGCTTGCCACCATCAAGGTGCTCGGTTTTTATGACAAAGAGGTTTCGGCCTATATTTACCGGGAAAACAACATCGCGGCGGCGGTCGGCATTCTGATCGGCTTGGTGTTAGGCGTCTTTTTGGAGCGGTTCGTGATCGTCACCGCCGAGGTCGACGCGGTGATGTTCGCGCCCGATATCAGCGCTCCCTGTTTCCTGTTCGCGGCGGCGCTGACGGTATTGTTTACCTTGATCGTGAACATCACACTGCATTTTCAGTTAAAGAAAATCAACATGGTAGAATCGTTAAAATCAGTAGAATAACAAAAAAATCAGTCGGGCGAAAATTCGTCCGGCTGATTTTTTATTAGTATTACTATTACTCCGATTCTTCTGTCAAGCAACTCTCAATCATGGATATCACAACATTGTTCCAACTGGTATCGTTTTCTTTTGCGATCCGGTCTATCTGATCCGCCAATTTCTTTTTGATATACAATGTTTTGTAAATGCTTTCTTCCTTTGCCTGTGTCGGCTTTATTTTAAAATTCATTGTAATCACCATTTCTGATTGAATTTACATCGATATTGCACGAAACGCAATATTCTCCACACTATCACCTAATAGTATTCTAATCTACAATATATTTTAATAATATATTAGAAATTTATATTTTAATTTTCTATGTTATGTGTTATAATAAAAGGCAAAACAAATCATTTGCATTTTCATGCTTCTGAAAGGGTGACAGGGAATTATTCTCTGCTTGGTATCTTCTTTTCATAACTGAAAAGAAGCAAAAGGTTTTCGCGTATCGCCGCGAAGCCACTCTTAAAAAAACATCTGCGATGTTTTTTTAGATTGGTCGGTTGCTCGTGACCAAGATACTACGATGCAATAGGTCGGCTTTTCTTGCTTCCGCCAATCTTTTTTCATTAACGGAAAGTACGCGGCGTGAGTGGAAGCAAGGATAACTTACCGGCCGACGATTGCCAACGTTTTTCTCGACGTACTGATATTACTACATTTTTCCGCGGAATAAAGTTGAGCAAAAGCGCGGGAATCAAGGCCTTATCCTCAAACCAACTCGGTGCGCGATCTAAGGTGCAGGGGATTATCCCCTGCCAGGCATAATGCCTGGACTTAGATCGCGCACCGAGTCGATGAGATGATTACCTTTAATGGCCGCGGATTTACACTCATCTTATTTCGCGAGAAGAAAAGCTAATATTTTCACTTACTTTCCCGCGAATTAAGGTGCAGGGAATTATTCCCTGCAGGAAGGATTTGATTATGATTCATTTACATCTTGATTATACCCCTACCGAGAAACAGGCGATGTTTCATCGCTCCAATGCGGACGAGCTGCTCTACGGCGGCGCGGCGGGCGGCGGAAAATCCAAAGCAATCGTCATGGAAGCCTTGATCGACGCTTTGGAGCATCCCGGCATCCACGCTTACCTGTTCCGCAAAACCTACCCCGAACTGCGAGACACCTTAATCCGGGAGGCGATCGCCTCCATCCCGCCCCAGCTCGGCAAATATAACGAGCTGCGGCATGACTTCCGCCTCATTAACGGCTCGGTGCTCCATTTCCGCTTCTGCCGAAACCTGCAGGATGCTTATCGCTATCAGGGCGTGGAAATCCACCGCCTTTACATCGACGAGCTGACCCACTTTTCACAGGATGTCTACGATTACCTCAAAACCCGTCTGCGGGCGGTATCCTCCCTCGGCATCACGCCCCGCATCCGCTGTGCCTCCAATCCGGGCGGCATCGGACACGGCTGGGTGAAATCCCTGTTCATCGACCAAAAAGAACCCTATACCATCTTTACCGATACGGTGTCGTCCTCGCTGCTCGGCAAAAGCAGGGAAGTCACCCGCCAATATATTCCCGCCACGGTACTGGACAACCCGCATTTGTCCGAGGACTACGTGTTCCAACTGGAGCAAAAGCCGCCCGCCCTCCGCAAGGCGTTGCTGCTGGGCGACTGGAACGTCTTTGAAGGTCAGGTGTTCACCGAGTTTGTCAACGATCCCGCGCACTATCGGGATCGCATCGGCACCCACGTGATCTCACCCTTCCGCATCCCAAAAGAATGGAAGCGGTATCGCAGCTTTGACTGGGGATACTCCAAGCCATTTTCGGTCGGTTACTGGGCGGCGGACAACGACGGCAGACTCTACCGCTATCACGAAATCTACGGCAGTCCGGTTGACCCCGCTACCCGACTGACTGCCCGCGCCAACGTCGGAATGCGGCTGGAGCCGGCGGCGGTCGCGGCGCGGATTCGGGAATACGAAGATACTTACGAAAAAGGCACTCATTTCATCGGGATCGCCGATCCCGCCATCTTTGATGAGAGCCGCGGCTCGGAGGGCTGTATCTCCAACATCTTCGCGCAGCAGGGGATTTACTTTGAGCGGGGGGACCACAAGCGGATCGCCGGAAAAATGCAGCTTCACAACCGGCTGGCCTTTGACGCCGACGGCATCCCGATGCTCTATGTCTTTGAAAACTGCACCGATTTTATCCGCACCTTTCCC
>JAQXIB010000204.1 GCA_029007575.1 Clostridiales bacterium
GAGCAACGGCAAAGCCGTTTGCGGAGCTGGTTTTCGTCGAAAAGGGGGTATCGGGGGAAAAACGCAGAACAAGGCTTTGCCGCAGTGATTGCGTTTGTCCTTCGAGAGCGTTGTCGACTCTGTCGACACGCTCAAAGCGGCAGGAAATACTCCCTGCCGCTTTGTTGATTGAGAATATACTTATCTTTTCCATTCCGCCGCTTTCAGCAGCTGCTCCGTCCGCTCTATCGATGCGCCCCGGCTTTGTTCTGTCTGCAAGTTGCGGTCGCGCGGATTTACGCTGACCTCGGCGTAGATCTGATTCGCGCCGGACATCAGGCAGAGCTCGTCCGGTTCATGAACGCCCATTGCCCGTTTAGGACGTACGCACAATTCGGTGACTGCACAGATTTTTGCCAACTCTGCCGCCGATATCTCCCCGCGGGAATATAATTTTGTCCCGGGGACACAGACGCGTTTCATCACTGCCATCACGCCGACCGGATACTCTTTGGCGCGAAAAATCTCATCCGTGATCTCCTCCAGGGTGTGCTCCGGCCCGATCGGCTCAACACAGTAGTAAAGCTCCAGTCCCACCTTGCGTACAGCATCTAAGGTACGGATGCGCTGAGCGGGATCCAGTCGGGTGTCGGTTCCTTCGCCTAAGCGGCGAATATGATATACACCGGTAAAGCCTGCTTGCTTCAGACGCTGTGCGTAGGTATCGTCAAAATCTCCTACGTTGGCGACAAAGCGCATCCTTTCCGGTAGATGTTTCCTGACCGCGGCAGCATAGCGCAGGAACTCCTCTTTGTTATAATTGGCGGTAGTCATCAGGAACAGGTCGTCCACACCGGCTTTTACTAGTTGATCGGTCATGTTTCCCGCTTCGGATACCGGCAAAACAAAGCTGTTCTCGGGATCAAAAACATCCTCCGCCAGAGAACAGAATCCGCAATTTGCCGTACAGGGGGAAGCTTCGATCCCGATTTGCGCGAAGATCCGCCCTTCGCCGGCGAATCGGAGTCTGGCATCCCGATTGGCAATGCCCAACAACCGGTAGTATTCGCTGCTGCCGTTCTCGATGACAAGCAGTTGCAGCGCATCCTCCCTGTTCAGAGTGTCTCCGGCTTCCGCTTTGTCCAAAATGGTTTGCAGTCTTTTGGTATTCATATCTTATCCGTTCCTTATATAATTTCAATGATGTGGGTTTGATACCAGCCGCAAGCCTCTCGAACCGCCTTGCGCACCGGCATACCGGCGCCTGACAGCACATTGAGCCGACCGATCCGTTCGGGTGGGATTGTGAGCTGTTCACATGGCTTCACCGATACCACATTTCCCACGCAGTCCGCCATCCGCAGTCCCTCGGTAGTGCGGATAAACCCCTTTACCCGAAAGGTATATTCGGCAAACATCTCGATCAATTTTTGCAGCTCATATGACGTAATGGTCGGAGCAATCACGATCGTCAGCTTTCGCAGGGCCAGATCGGCTGTGAGCGGCATATTTCCCTCCGGAAGCGCTTTGGCTCTTGCCAGCGCGTCCAATATCTCCGCACTTACTGTGCCGAAAGTCGTCTCGATCACCGGCATATCGGGGCGCTGTCCATGAATCAGGTTTCGTGTTTGCACCAGCTGTTCCTCACTTGCAAGGTCGGTCTTGTTGATGACAGCGACATCGCTTGAGGCAAGCTGTTTCATACAGGTGCGCGCAGTCGCATAAATCTTCGGGAAACGCACCGCGTCCACCAGACAAACCGCCCCTTGATAGTCAATATACGGGAATCGGTCGGTTTGAGAAAACAGCTTGCGCACACCGGTAGGATCGGACAATCCGGAAGCCTCGACCAGAATCATATCGGAATGAAGCTCTGCCGATTGGCGCAGCACCTTTTCAAACTGATCCAATCGGCAGGAGCAGAACACCGACCCGCCCGAGATCTCCTCCAGATAGGCTCCTAAATCCGACAGGAGGGCGCCGTCTACGCCCTCCTGACCAAATTCATTGACGATCAACTGTATGCGCTGTCCGGCAAACAATCGGATAAAATTTTTCAGAAACGTGGTCTTTCCCGCGCCTAGAAAGCCGGTGATTAGATACAGTTTACTCATCGTACCGCCCTTTCTTATTTTTTGCAGGCGCCAATGGCTTTTTTGATTTCCTGTTCCAGTTCGGCTTTGGTAGGAATGATGGAGCGGTATTTCAGCTCGCCGTTAATATACATGGATGGCAGGTTGGGCACGCCCATCTTGATACAGCGTGCGACATTCTCTTTATAGATGAACTTGTACTCGACCATGTCGATCTCGTCTCCGAAGGTTTCTACGGCTTGGTTTGCCGCGTTCATCATGTAACCGCAGGCCGCACATTGCGCAGAGTCTAAGGTAAACACCTCGATGAGCGGTTTTTTGAGATTCGCATAATCCGGAAGCTCTACGCCGGAGGTGTCTACCGCTTCCGCCTGGTAGTTTTTCACCATTTCACGAACCGCGTCTGTTTCAATGGCGGCCTGTGCTACGCCGATGCAGTTCTCGACCGGCACGTCATAGGGCATATCGCAGCCGGGGGCAAGGATAAAGTTCTTCTTGATCTTGACCGAATCCAGCAGATCGACCGCAAACTTCATGTTGTCCTGCTGATTGCCGAGCAGCATAATTGAGGTAAGCGGGATGTTTCCGCCGATGACAACGTTATACTTATCGGAGATTTCCTTGGCGGCAAGCAGATTGACGTTCTCGTCAACCGAAATGGAGTCCGGACCCGTCTGGCACATCGCCTCGATATTTCGGGTGGCGTCGCCGCAGACAAAGAAAGAAGAGAAAGCGCCTTTGCTGCGGATATAGTTGAATAATTCGGTGTACGGCTCTGTCATAAACTGCTCGAAGTGGGCGGTTGAAATCTGGGAGATCAACGGGTCAACGATGGCGATCACGTCCATGCCGGCCTCAGTGTAATAATCAACCATCCGCATGCAGACCCGTTTGCAGAATCCAAACAGGCTTTTGACTTCGTCCTCGAAGTCAAACATATCGGTAAACAGATTGTTGCCGCGGAGATGGGATGCCAAAGTAAACGGCCCGCAGATCAACCCATACAGCGCTGTGGTCTCGCCGACCGCCTTTTTCATGCGCTTCATGACGTCAAGCACAAAAGGAATGCGGCCGGATTCCTTGGTGGGGATGGTGCAGTTACAGGGTGTGACAGGCGGCTCTTCATCGCTGCCGTCCAGCGGATGGCTGGAAACCGACGGCGGGCAGTCTTTTGCCCAAGTCAGATCGCATCCCAGGCATTCCGCCTCGATCTGCAAATCGAAAATGACCGGTTGCCCGTCCGGCTTATATAGGCGGTTGACCTCCATCAGGGACTCGAACGCCTTATCAGCGTCGGTCAGCATTTCGGTGGCAAGATAGCCTTTCAGTTTCCCCGCATGTACGCCTGCGAAAGGAACCCAAGGAGCGCGTTCGGTTTCTTCATGGCGTAAAGTACGAAATAACAGTTCTTTCATGGTGTATTCCTCCTAATTCGGTTGTTACAGTACAATAGATGTGTTTTTTATCAGCAAGCTGTCTTTACAAAAAAAGGTTGGCTTGTCTGTTTTTTTGTTCACTCTTTAGTGGTAGTATAGCATATTTTTATTTTCCACTATTGTACTATGCTTATAATTTTGGTAATATTTTCAGCAACTTGCGGCCCCTGGGCAGAAATCCCAAAACAGAAAAAGCCCGAAAGCTCTTGCGAAACTTCGGGCAAAAAAGGGGTAGATCGATTTTTTCAATCTGCTGAGTTGCAGGACTGATTCAGTTGTGCAGCAAATGAAAATTGCTGATCACATCGGGAAAAAGAAATTGTTTTGAGCATCTTTCCTTTATGACTGTTACCAACCGTTTAGACACCATATGCAGCTTGAATACTCAAATATACAAGCAGGATAGAGATCATCCATGCAAGCATATCTATTACGACACTGCAGTATTTTCCGGTTCCTTTTCTTTTGGCCCATAAGACAAACGGCGTTCCGAATTCCGCTTGATAGCTTTTATAGGCAGCTAAAATGGTGGATGGAATTTCAATGAGGCATACGATGATTGACAATGCAATAATCGGAATTTTCAGAAAATCGAGACAGCCCAAAAGAATAGCTATGATGGAATACAATATTATGGAAAAGAAAAAAAGAATATTCCAATAAAACAGTATTCCGATCGAGTGTTCACGATGTATTTGCAGATAAAACCAATTATTCATGAAGCCTTTTCTGCTTTTACGGATATAGGTTTTACTGACTTTGGATATTCTGAGATAATCATATATACTGCTGCGAAATACGGCATACAGAAACCAGCCGTACAATGCGAAAATCAGATTCAGAAAATAAAACACTTTTTCACCACCGGTTTGGTTTTAACGCGTTGGCCAAAGGGCACAATGCCGCATTATAAATACGTCTTCCTTTCATCTTTATGATGATTGGCTAAACATTTTTTAAAAATCCGATTGTTATTAAAAACAAGGGCATCTTTCGAGCAACGGGAAATAAATCTGAAACGCGTCCAATTTGGGTGTCCGATCTTCTTTCGCGTTCATTTTTTTACATATTCTTCTCTGGTTTATGCTTTCCTCCAACTTTTGATCGGTCACCTTCAAACAACCAAATTATAACATACAAATCTGAAAAAATCCATTGCCTGTTCCTTGATCGGAGCAGATGGCTTGTAGGTGTTACAATGGCCAAAGGGATTTTGTTGTCGAAATATCTTGACATTTTATTCATAAAAGAATATAATATTGCTCAAATGAAGTTTTAAGCAAGTGCTGTGACGCTGGCAAGTTTCAATCATAGATACACATTCTCTGTGTGTTTTTGTCGTCTTGCCATCATGCAAGATTTTTTTTTGCTTTTTATTCGAGTTCCCTTTCCCAATATCATCGCTTTGAAAGGAAATTTGCGAAAAATGCGCCGCGTTCTCTTCAGATTCCAGTCATGCGTTTTTCGATGACGGCAATTCCGAAATTTTGGACCGCACTTTGCTTACCCAAAACCGTACAAAAGCTCAGAAAGGAAGGGTTATAAAAATGAAAAAACGAACTTCAAACCAGATGATTGGCTATTTGCCAGACGAAACCCCAAGCTTTTGGAAGCTGCTGCTGTATGCGATACAGCAGGTGATCGTCATGTTCCCGGCAACGATCACAGTCGCATTGATCACCGGCTTTCAGGTGTCTACGACCATCTTTGCCAGCGGACTTGCCACCCTTTGCTTTATCCTGATCACCGGCAGAAAAATTCCGCTCTATTACGGCTCCAGCTTTGCATACCTTACGGCGATCGCCAGCATGTGCGCCGCAAAAGGTTATGCGATGACAGACGGAATCCTGCCGCAGATCGCTATTCGAGAGGCTCAATTCGGCATCATCATGTCGGGCTTTGTTTCGATCGCTGCCGGCTTGATCGTCAAGTATGCGGGCTCTAAGGCAGTTGAAAAGCTCCTCCCCGCCAGCATTACCGGCTCGGTTGCCATGATTATCGGCTTGACGCTCGCAGGAAATGCTCTGGGCGACGCCATCCCGCAGTTATCCGAGGGCGCAACCGCTCATTCCGCTGAACAGGGTTGGTGGATCGTTATTGCTTTGGTCACTCTGCTTTCTACCGTGATCTACTCCCGTTACCTGAAAGGTCTTCTCGGTCAGCTACCGCTGCTTTTGGGTGCGCTTACCGGCTGCGCAGTCGCGGCTGTCCTCTATTTCGCAGCCGATGTCAATCTGTTCCGTCAAGTTCCTGCGTCGGCATTGGAAGCTTCGGTATGGAAGCTGGGCGACGGTTCGATCTTTGCACTGCCGGCATTCTCTTTGCCTAAGTTTTCCATTGAGGCATTAGTTGCGATCATGCCGATCGCCATCGCAACCATCCCGGAATCTACCGCACACATTTATCAGCTTGATATTTATGTCAACGATGTTGCAAAGAAAAAAGGCAAGGGCAAAGTCAACATGGCTTCCCTGCTGCACAAGAATTTGATCGGCGATGGTCTTTGCGATATGATCTCCGGCGTGATCGGCGGACCTGCCGGCACCAACTACGGCGAAAATATCAGCACCATGGCGATCACAAAAGTGTTCTCTGTACCGGTTCTGATTGCCGCGGCGATCATCGCAATGATCGTTTCCTGCTTTACACCGTTGATTAAAGTGATCTATGGTATTCCGCTGGCGGTTATCGGCGGATTGGAGATTTATCTGTTCGGCGCCATTGCCGCGCAGGGTATCGCAATCATGATAGACAAAAAAGTCGATATGTTTGATTCGAAGAACATCGCGGTTATTGCTTCGATCATGGTGATCGGTATCGGCGGACAATATGCGTTCGGCGGAAACATTCCGTTCTTTGGCATTCAAATCCCCTGCATTGCGGGCGCTGCTATTTTCGGCATCGTACTCAACCTGATCCTTTCGATCGGTTCCAAGAAAAAAGCCGATGAAGAAACGGAAGCAGCCGATGCGAACGAAACCGTGGCAGAGGAAGTTGCGGTGGAAGCCGGCACTGATATAGCACAATAAGAGCAAAACGGACAAGCTCTTCTTGCCCAAAATAAACGCACACGGGGTCTGCGAAAAATCGCAGACCCCGTGTTTTTATCTATCCGATCCGTTTCGGATTATTGCTTTTTGGGGGTTAGAAAATAATAATCAATCAGCAACAGGATTAACAGCGGGCAGACCGTCATACCGATCAAACCGATCATCACCGTGAGTTGAGTCACAGCGCCCTGCAAGATCAGCGTAAGGGCGGCAATATAGGCGCTTGCCATACCCGCAACGGCGCTTTGCAAGCCCAGCCCTAAAAAGATACCCAGCACCTTTTTGACCGGTTGTCCGCTCGCCGCGAAAATCGTTAGGATGATATTGACAATGATCAGGAAAGCGCTGGACATAATGATGTATCCGATATCGCCGCTTCCCATAGCACCCAGCGTAATGCACCCCAGAAATACACCGACGATCGTTTGCAGTACCGGCACGCCGCGGATATACAGCATGGTGCCCAAGGTTTTGCAAAGGTAGATGCACATACCGATCAGTATAGCTTCCCCCATAGTCTCACCAACCGGAGAAAGGACGGCTTCAAAGTAATTGGTATAATTAAGAGACATTTCGGCGTGGCCGGCAAATCCCGCTACCAGATCCAGCCATACTTCAAACAGCGGTACTTCTCCCAGAATACTCAAAACAAACGTACCTGCTTCGTCCGGCAACAAAAACCGCAAAATAACGCAGAGCAGGGGAAGCGTTAAGATCGCCAATATGATCTGGGCAATCGTTGCTATCAGGTTTTTAAAACCGCCAAACAGGGAAAGGATAAACTTCAAGATGATCACCTCAATCAAGAAAGCAATGTTGTCACATACATTTATTATAGTAAGGACCAGAATACTTGTCAACAAAAACGGTTTAAATCATGGCTTTTCCGGCGGAAAATCGGTGACCTGCCGTTTATTTATTGTTGGTATGGCTGACTTGGCTCTTGAAACCGAAGATCCTCAGTTGACAGAAGCCCGCGAAAAGCTTTATAGCAATATTACCGACATAAAATGTATATCACGGGAGGAATTGGCTCGATCGGCATCAAAAAGCAAGATTGTGTTAATACGCAGCAAATTGCTTGCTTTACATCAAGATATTTTCGAATATAATAAAGATATAGCAGTTCGGGCGGAGCTTCGAGCCGCCTGCGCTTTCTGACAGTGAAATGAAAAGGAATGGTGATTGCAATGTATCAGTTTCCAATCGGTGTAATGGTAAATTCGTTTCGGCTGCCGTTCAGACAGGCGGTGGAAAAAGCGGTAGAAGTCGGTGCGAAAGGGATTCAGATGTATACGGTATCAGGTGAGATGGCGCCGGAAAACCTGACTCCGCAAAAACGACGGGAAGTATTGAATATCGTTCGCTCCAACGGTTTGGTGATATCGGCTCTTTGCGGAGATTTCGGGCAGGGCTTCGGCGACAGCACCAAAAACCCCGAACTGATCGAACGCTCCAAGCGAGTACTCGATCTGGCAAAGGATTTAGATACCGACGTCGTTACGACCCATATCGGCGTCGTACCGGAGGACAAAACGGTTGACCGTTACAAAATCATGCAGGAGGCTTGTTTTGAGCTGAGCCGATATGCTGACCAAAACAAGGCGCACTTCGCGATTGAAACCGGTCCCGAACGGGCCACCGTTTTAAAGGAATTTCTGGATTCTTTAGGTTCGCGCGGCGTAGCGGTCAATCTCGATCCGGCAAATCTTGTCATGGTGACGGGAGACGATCCGGTCAAGGCGGTTTACACCCTCAAAGATTACATTGTTCACACCCATGCCAAAGACGGCATCAAGCTGATTGACAAAAGTCCGGAGGTCATTTACGGACTGGTTGAGGAGGAGATCCGGACGGGAGAAGCCTTCCGCGAGGTGCCGCTCGGAACCGGCGGCGTGGATTTCCCGAAATATCTTGCCGCACTGGACGACATCGGCTACAAGGGATATCTCACCATAGAACGTGAAGTTGGGGAAAATCCTGCCGCAGACATTCGGACGGCTGTGGAATTTTTGGAAAAAATCTTAAAGGAGAGTCTAGTTTAAAAGAAATGCACTGCATTTCTTTTAAACTCCGCTTTTGTGCCTTTTCGGTCTACCTGTTATTTGACCGAAAACGGACAAAAGCTCAGAAAGGATGGTTATCAAAATGGGCAAGCTGAAAATTGCAGTGATCGGCGTCGGTTCGATCTCACAATTTCATATTCAGGGGTATTTGAAAAACAAAGATTGCGAGCTTTACGCCTTTTGCGACATCAATGAGCAACGGCTGCGGCAGATGGGCGAAAAGTACGGGATCACCAGACTTTATACTGACAAGGAGGAAATGTTCCGCGACTGTCCCGAGATCGACGCGGTCAGCGTTTGTACCTGGAACAGCGCGCATGCGGAATGTACGATCGCCGCTTTAAATGCCGGCAAAAACGTGCTATGTGAAAAGCCGATGGCGATGAACGCCGCCGAAGCCGAAGCGATGTATGCCGCCGCGAAAAAAAGCGGCAAACTGCTGATGATCGGCTTTGTCCGCCGTTTCGGGAACGACTGCTCCATAGCCAAGGAGTTCATTGACGCCGGCGATTTTGGCGACATTTATTACGGCAAAGCAACTTATCTGCGTCGCGCCGGCGCTCCTGGCGGCTGGTTCGGGGATTCCTCCCGTTCGGGCGGCGGCCCGTTGATCGATCTGGGGGTTCATGTCATTGATCTGACCCGTTATCTCGCTGGCAACCCCAAACCGGTCTCGGTCTACGGCGCTACCTTTAAAAAGCTGGGGGATCGCAGCCATATTAAATCCAGAGGGAATTATCTCGCCGCCAAAAGCGAACAAAAGCCGGTCTTTGATGTGGAGGATCTGGCTTCCGCGCT
>JAQXIB010000205.1 GCA_029007575.1 Clostridiales bacterium
AACAACTTTTGCTGGGCTATTCCCGCATTGTTCACCAACACGTCAATTTTGCCGAATTCCTGACAAACTTGCTCTGTCATTGCCTCAACTTCATGGCGCTTAGAAACATCTGCTTTCACCGGTAACACATTTCCATATTGCTTCGCAAGAATTCTCACCGGTTCAGGAGTATGCAGATAATTGACCGCCGTATTCCAGCCGTTTAAAGCAAACAACTGTGACGTACTGTACCCAATTCCGCGGGAAGCGCCGGTAATCAACACCGTTTTATTCATCTTTATTATTCTTCCTATAATTCAAATAGCTTTCTAAAATGATTGTTGCAGCTACTGCGTCGACAACCTCTTTTCGCTTTTTACCGCGTGTGTTGGTCTGGTTTAGATAATTATGTGCGGAAACCGTTGTGGAACGTTCATCCCACATTTTAACCGAAACATCGACCAGATTTGCAAGCTTATCTGCAAACATTTGACATTTTTCTGCCCGCTCTCCTATTGTTCCATTCATATTTTTGGGATATCCGACAACAACCTCCTGCACCGCATATTCCTGCACTGCATAAGCCACTTTTTGAACGGTAGCATCAAAGTCTTTTTCGTGAATCACGCCGACCGGAGACGCCAAAAACTCTGTTTTATCACAAACGGCAAGCCCGGTACGAGCATCGCCGAAATCCACTGCCATGATTTTCATTGCCTTAAAATTCCTTTCTATCCGCTTACCAAGGTTCTACCTTTCCCACAAGCTCAGTTACCTTGTCAATATGTTGGGAATCCAAATACTCATTTAATCCGTCTATCACCTTTAAAGGAGCATAAGGGTCCGCAAAAATAGCAGCGCCCATCTGCAACGCCGAAGCGCCTGCCAGCAGCATTTCAACTGCATCCTGCCATTTCTCGATTCCACCCATGCCGACAACCGGAATCGACACCGCATTTGCCACTTGCCATACCATCCGAAGTGCTACCGGGAATACAGCAGGTCCGGAAAGTCCCCCTACATTATTTTTCAGTACAGGACGGCGAGTGTTGATATCAATCTTCATTCCGAGAAGCGTATTAATCAACGATACCGCATCTGCGCCTGCCGCCTCTACGGCTTTTGCGATCTCCGAAATGCTGGTAACATTGGGAGAGAGCTTGACCATTAAAGGCTTCGTGGTCGCTTTACGGACTTTTGCGGTAATATCCGCGGCGCTGGAGCAGGAAATTCCAAACGCCGCGCCTCCTTGTTTTACATTAGGACAAGATATATTGAGTTCAATCATGTCCACCGCGGTATGCTCCAACTTCTGCGCAATAATCACGCAATCCTCCGCAGTAGAGCCGGCGACATTAGCAATAATACGTGTATCTTTGTGCTGCAAATTCGGCAGCTCATGCTCGATGAAATAATCAATTCCGGGATTTTGCAAACCAACCGAATTCAGCATTCCGGACGGTGTTTCCGCAATACGCGGCGGCGGATTGCCGGCTTTCTCCAGCAAAGTCATTCCTTTCACGGCAATGCCGCCCAATTTGGAAAGCGGATAAAACTCTTCATACTCCCGCCCAAATCCAAAGGCTCCCGATGCGGGAATAATCGGATTTTTAAACGTAACGCCGGCAACATTCACCGTTAAATCAGCCATATTGACAACCAACCTTTCTTGCGTTGATAGGAATATATCAGAACCATTTCAGCAAAATGATTATTTATTCTCCAGTAAACAGTATACTTGAAAATCAAGAAGAACGCAAGGGATAAGTAAAAATAATCTATTAAAACTCCCCTAAAAAAGGGGGTACCCTCTCCAGATAAATCTGGAGAGGGTATATCAAAATATGGAAAGAAGTCTGTCTGTTTTATTGATGCGTTATCTTATGAATAACGCTGTTGCGGATTTTCTTATCCCTCGTAAACCAGGTTATCTGCAATCATCTGATCCACGTTGGAAGCATCCCACCATGCACCGGAAATAGCAACCTCTTCTTCAACAGCAGTACCTTCTACCGCTGCGATTGCCTGCATTACTGCATTATAACCGATCTGATAAGAATCCTGTGCCACAGCACCAATTAATTTTGCGCCGGTGGTTTTCTTCATCCACTCAATCTGTTTGGTTCCTGCATCGAATCCGCAGAATTTGATCGCATCATATTTGGTGCCGGCAGCGCCGATTGCGTCATAAACCTGTTTTACAACACCTTCATTGGACATGAAGATCGCTTTTGCACCTTTTTGCTCTAATGCTTCCAAAGCATCTTTGTAAGCGTTGTTCGCATCACCGGGTTTTACCTGTGATTCAATGGTTACTTTTCCTTTGGTGCTTTCATCAGCCTCTGCCAACTCTTTGAATCTGTCTGTAAATCCGGTCGCTCTGTCAATACCGGTCTGTGTTTCATCGTGCTGAATAACGCCCACGACATATTTATCGGATGCCGCGATATCAGCTTTGATTGCTTCAAAGAATTTTTCCGCTGCCAACGCTGCAGCTTTCACGTTACTGGTCGCAACAGAAGAAACAATCGGGTTGTCATCGCCCAAAGCCTCGATATCCTTTGCCCAAATACCGCTGTCAAACTGAACAACCGGAATTCCTTCTTTTTTCGCCTTTTTCAGAGAATCGGTAAATCCTTCACCGATCGTTGCCAATACCATACCGGCAGGTCCGTTATTCAATGCGGTATCAACCATTTCTTTTTGAGAAGGAAGGTCTTTTGCAGATTCACTTGCCGGACCGCGGAACGTAATCTTATAGCCTTTTTCTTTTCCGGCAGCTTCAGCGCCGGCTTTTACAGACTGCCAGAACGCATGGGACTCACCTTTTGCAACAACAGCGATTGTTTTTTCGCCGCTTCCGCCGCTACAGCTCGTCAAACCGAGAGCCATGGAAGTTGCCAGAACTCCGGACAGCACTAACGCGCCCATTTTCTTCATTGAAATCATAAAACAATACCTCTCTTCACTTTCATATTTTAACCCTTTCGGGGGTTAACCATCATTCATCCAACGTGATTATTTTGCCTGTTTGAGTTTTGCATATTCCGCTTTAAAGGTCACTTTG
>JAQXIB010000206.1 GCA_029007575.1 Clostridiales bacterium
ATCTGGAAACAATATATATTTTAAAACGGCGCAACGGTACCGTGCGCTCTATTGACATTGTCAACGAGCTGGATTTTGCAAAACCCAGCGTCAGTGTCGCCATGAAAAACTTGCGCGAAAACGGCTATGTAGAAATGGACGAAAACGGATATCTCTCGTTGACGCCAAAGGGAAATCAAATCGCTGAAACCATGTATGAACGTCATACTTTGCTGACTGATTGGCTGATGTTTCTCGGCGTAGAGCCAAAAACAGCGGCAGAGGACGCTTGTCGGGTGGAACACGTGATCAGCGCGCAGAGCTTTCAGGCAATCAAAAAACACATCCAGTTAAACAAAGAATCCAATCAATTATAATCAATCTATGCTTAATAAATTCAAAGAAATATATTAACATAGGCATAATTAAAGCAATTGCGAACACCGGCGGAGTGATGTTCTCATAACTTTCGCCCAATTGATTCATACAGGCATAAGTTACTTACGAAATCCGTCCGGCAACGCTTCCTCACAGCAGCGGATATAGTGAAAAATCACTTGCTGCGCGATTCCTCCGTATGGCATCAGCTCCCGCGGAAATCCATTTTGATAAAAATAAGTCATTGCTCGTTTGATCCAAACATCGACCGGAAAGGCTTCCAGTCGATAAAATCCAAACAGTAATACGCAATCTGCCACCTTCGGACCGACACCGCAAATTTGTTGCAATTCTTTGCGTGCATCATCGATATCAGCATGATAAAGCTTCTGAACATCGACGGTGCCGTCGGTTATTTTTCTCGCCGCGTCTAAAATATATTTTGCGCGGAATCCTGCTCTCAATTCAGCCAGATCGTCTACCTGTAACGGTGCCAACCGCTGCGGTGTCGGAAAAGCATAATTGCCGTCTTTCAACGGTTCTCCGAACTGTCGGCACAGTCTGTCTATAATTCCGGTAATGCGCGGTATATTGTTGTTTTGAGAGATAATAAAAGAGCACAACGCTTCCCATGGCTGCTGTCGCAGAATATGTATTTCGCCGGTATAAGCCGATGCTTCTGCCACCACCGGATCTGTGCAGATTTGCTGATATATCGCGTGATAGTCCGTGTCAAAATCAAAATAATTCCGCCAAACCTGTTGAAATTCTTCTTCGGTTGTGTCATAAAAAATGACAATGTTTTCTTGTTGTTCCACCCGCAAAGACCGATTGCCGGTAACGCCGCAGAAGCTGCCGTCAGACAGTCTTTTCCATCGAAAGCATTGCCCGCATTCCAATGTGTTTTGCAGTGAAAAACCGTCAGCTTGATATTTAAAATTCATTATTTTCTCCATCATCATGATCTTCAATAATATTTATGATAGTACATACCATTGCAACAAGAGGTATTTTACACATTATACCATAAATATTCTAAAAGATAAATCGTTATTATTTACCATCTTGGAAAATCAGAAAGGATGTCAATATGCAAGACAGTATCTACACGATTCCCGTATCCGAAGTTTTCGATCCGAAATGCGGCTGCCCGATCTGCGCCATGCGCAATATGCTGGAAAGCCGGTGTATTGAATACATTATGGGCGCAGCGATGATGGAGCCGGATGTCCGAATCGAAACAAACAAAACCGGTTTTTGCAAAGAGCATTTCGATAAAATGCTGAAAGCACGCAACCGGCTGTCGTTGGCTTTGATGTTGGAATCCCATCTTGCCGAGGTAAGAGAAAAAATCATGGATGCCAAATCTCTGAACAGCTTGCTGGATAAATCGGCAAAGGCGAAAAGAGTATCTAAGGTCAACAATAGTTGCTATGTCTGCGATAAAATCGATTGGGCAATGGAACGAATGCTGGGAACTATTTATCGGCTGTATGAAAGTGAACGAAGCTTCCGGGATCTATTTGCCTCGCAGGAATTTCTGTGTCTCCCGCATTATGAGTTATTGTGCACACAGGCAGCCGGTCACATGAACAAAAAATATTTGAATGATTTCATCAAGACGGCAACTGCGCTGACGGCAAATTATCTGGAAACGTTAAATGCCGATGTTTCACAATTTTGCAAAATGTTTGATTACAGAAACTCCGGAGAAGATGCCGATTGGGGCAATTCCAAGGATTCTATTGAGCGTGCCATTGCGTTTCTGACCTCCCGAGAACCGTAATATGAGTTGGTTTCCTTTTTCTCACAAATCAAAATCTATCGAATATGATCCCGAAAAAGCAGAAAAATGCCTTGCGAATATCAAAAGAAAGATATCAGAAATCACCGGTGTTTCAAAATTTATTGAACTTGATGATAACTTCATTGCTTTTTCAGGTACACCTGACAACCCAGACTTACTGCTTTATTTGGATATCACCTCAGCTCACGGCAAAAAATATCTATATGCCTCTATGGATGATCGGTTATCCTGGCAGGAATGGGAGTTCAACAATCAGGATGATTTTGAAAACTCCATTGTCGAATTTATTTGTGGAAAGATCAATCGTACGATTAAAACAATCACAGAACAGAAAAAACATAAATATATACGAATCACCGAATATCAGCTTGACAAAAACACAAACGAATGGATCTTGATGTCAGACCAAAAAGTTTCTTGGCTGATTATACGCCCATTTATAACCGAAGATTCTCTGGAAGAAGAAATAAAAGAATATCATTTGTAATGTCAGAAAGGGGCCTGTCTGGACGTCTTTTCATTAAAACAAAAGAAATTCGGACAAACCTCCCACATTCATGTATATAGCCATGTAATGGTGAATATCTTGGCGCCTAACCCCAAAATCCAGCCTGCCGGTGTCAATATAGGGCACAGTGATTTTCAAAAATATTTACAACAAAACGGTGGTATGGTAAAATATCAAAGAAAAGCATTAAGAAATCTCTGTATATGGAGTGTAAGATATGTCAAATTTCACTTTGCTTGGCAACACAACAAACTCTCAAATGTTTGGCTGTGTTATTACAACAGGAAAACATACAATCGTTATTGATGGCGGCACGATGTATGACGACAAACAATTAGCAGACTTTTTAGAGCAAAACGCAAATTCACGTGTTGATGCATGGTTCTTCACTCATCCTCATCATGACCACATAGGTTGCTTTATAAACATTTGCAAAAATCACCCTGAAATCAAAATTGAGAAAGTGTATCATCATTTCCCCGATTATGAAACAATCCGCCAACATACACGATCAGAAACGGAAAATACGTTGGTTGCAGACTTTTTCAAGCTTTCTCATGGCAAAGAGACGTCAAAATTATCCGTTAACGAAACATTTGTCTTTGATAATGTTTCGATTCTGGTGTTACGTATATATAATCCCGCCATTACAGAAAACTTTATAAACAATAGTTCAACCGTTTACAGAATTGATGGCGATCAAGGCTCGTTCTTGATTCTTGGTGATCTCGGTGTTGAAGGTGGCAATGAGCTTATGAAAAATTGCCCTAAAGCTTTATTACAAACCGAATATACACAAATGGCTCATCATGGACAAAACGGTGTGTCCAAGGAGTTTTATGAATATATACAACCTCAAAAATGTATTTGGCCATCGCCCAAATGGTTATGGGACAACGATGCCGGAGATGGTTTTGACACCGGCCCTTGGCAAACCGTACGCACCCGTGAATGGGTATTAGAAATAGGCGTTACGGAACACATAGTTGAAAAAGATGGTATGCAAAAAATCATTTTTTAAGTTTGAAAGGCTTGCCGACCGGCAAGCCTGAGCGTGTCGACAAAGTCGACAACGCTCTCGAAGGACAAACGCAATCACTGCGGCAAAGCCTTGTTCTGCGTTTTTCCCCCGATACCCCCTTTTCGACGAAAACCAGCTCCGCAAACGGCTTTGCCGTTGCTCACCGC
>JAQXIB010000207.1 GCA_029007575.1 Clostridiales bacterium
CTTGTTCCTGATCCGGATTATAGAAATAATACATTTTTGTCTTGTACCGCTCTATATCGGCGCGACATATGTGCGTATATATCTCATCCATGGTATGATCGTTTGCCCAGCCGCCGATCTCCATGCTGATTTCTTTTGGAATGTCTAAATGTGCGGACAGGGACGCAAAACTGTGCCGGAGCTGGTGGACTGTTACTCTCGGCACGCCGGCCTTCAGGCAGGTTCGCTCCACGGCGCGGCGGAGCGTCATCTGGTGCGCATCCAATAGTTTACCGCTTTCTTTGTGCTGATCTCGGATCGCGTTCCTGAGCTCCGGTATCAGCAGCGGCACCCGTCTGGCCGATTCTTCTGTTTTTTGTGTTTCTTTCTCGACCCATCTGTTATTCTCGTCCATCACGCGGCTTCCGGTTGTTTCGATAAATTCGGCATCCGGAGGAATGTTTTCCCAGCGAAGGGCATCAATTTCCGATATGCGCATGGACATCAGCGCCAGAAGCATTGGGATGCAGTATTCATCGTCTTTAGCAGCCGCAACAAATGCCTTTATTTCGTCCGGCTCCAGCCATGCAGCTTTTCGCTTTTTGACGGACTGCGGAGATGTTACTTTTTTTGGGTACGGGGCATCATTTGCAATCAGAACCGATTTTATCAAGCCCCAGGAATTTTTTACAGTCTTTGTTGCGTAGCGGCCATATGCACGGTCAATAATCCCCTGCCATTCGCTGGCTTTGATTGTATTCAGCTCGCGATCCATAACCTCCTGGAAGCGGTTTTTTTGGATGTTTCGGTATGTCCGTATGGTTGCCGGGGAAAGACTGTTTTTTCGGTCGTTTATATATTTATCGATTGCAACGCGTAATGTCGGCTTTTTGGCTAAGCGCTCCCGTTCCCGGGTATCAGCCTGATATGCGGCCTTCGCCGCCCTGGCTTTCCTCTCGCAGCGCGTTTTATCGAGGTCTGTAAAATACTGCTCCGATCCGCCCAAGCGTAAACGGATCATCCATTCTCCGTTTTTTAATTTTACTGCTTTTGGGATAATCATTTTCATGCCTCCATCGCCGATTGCAGCGCATATAAATCATAGGATGGCTTTCTATGGTGTCCAAGTTGGACACCTATTTTTTTATTTTTGCAAATTCCGCGCCGCAGGTAAGGCAGCTCATGCCGGAGCGCTGCCGGCTTCCGCAGGCCGGGCAGATCAGATAGCCGTCTTTTTTGGTCGGGAGCACCGGCGATGATTTTATTTCGATATTCGGCTGATTCGCAGGCGCATCCTTTTTCAGCCGGTCTTTTATATCGGAGGCAACATCCAAAAAATAACTGTAGGCAAGCATAAATAAGTAAAACAGAATACCGCCGACTATCCAAAACAGGAAAATCAGCACAGCATTAGATTCCGCAGTTAGCGCGCAAATAACGCTGCGAACCACCGATACTGACAAGCCTAACCATGCGACAATTTCAAAGGCGGTACTTAGTTTTTTCATTTCCTATTCCCCTTTAGGTGTCCAAGTTGGACACCATATTTTATTCATCCAATTTGTGACCGCAGTATGGACAATAGCTTTTTTCTTCTGATTTTTTATCTTTTTCTTCACTTACAAGCTCTGTAAAACCGGCGGTAATAATGCCTGTCGGAACAGCAACCAATCCGATACCAAGCAACGCTATGACCGCGCTGAGTATCCGCCCCAATACAGTTACAGGATAGATGTCGCCATATCCAACAGTTGTCAGCGTGGCAACTGCCCACCATAGTGCGGAGAAAGCGTTAGAGAACAATTCCGGCTGCGCCGCGTTTTCGATGTTATACATCAAAACAGATGCTACAATCATCAAAAGTCCGACCACGAAAATAGATGAAATTAACTGACTTTTCTTTCTGCGAAATACCTCAGCTATCGCAGACATAGCATTTGTATATCGATTAAACTTGAAAACCCGAAATAGCCTGATTACCCTAATCATTCGCAGAACACGAAGATCAACCGGAATTATAAACGGTACAAACGTCGGCAAAATAGCAAGCAGGTCAATTACTGCCATAAACGATACCATATACCGCAGTCTTGCTTTCCACGCCGGCATCTCTGGACGGATCAAATCGGATGTAAACACACGCAAAAAATATTCTATCGTAAAGACTCCGACCGAAAAGTATTCAATGTACCCGAATACTTTCAGCGTCAAGTCGCTGATCTGAAATGTTTCGGCAATCACCAGTATAACATTCAGAACAATCAGTCCGATGATAAAACCGTCAAATATATTGCTTGCAACGTCATTTTCGTCATCGTCGCGGATTAGGTTATATATTCTATCTTTTAGTTTTTTCATTCTATCTCCAAGGTGTCCAAGTTGGACACCTTATTTTTTTAGTTGTGCGCCGCAGTTGTAGCATACGCTGCGGTTTCCGGGCTGAGACGTGCCACAGGAAGAGCATACTACACGGGATTCTGTTTGAGATTTTGCAGGAGCACTCTCCCCTGCCGGCTGCTTGTGTGCAGCATCGTGCAGATCGCGCACAAGCCGGAGCGTTTCATCCGTCTGCTGCATCATTGTACTAAATGACGTTACCAGCAGGACGATGAGCACGCAAGATGAAAACTGGATGATAAATACCCACCAATTTTCAAGCGCAACAGAAAGGACGATGCCAGAGATCAGCAGCAAAATAGCCAGCGCGATGGAAATAGCTTCGATTGCAAATGCTTTCTTTTTCATTTTTTTATTCTCCTTTCATTTTTGGTGTCCAAGTTGGACACCTTATTTTTTTATTCTTCTGTCCATGACAGGAGTAACCATATCAATATCTGGCGGTGCGGCCTCTGCCGCCGACTGGGGGTTGTTTTGACTGTCTAATAATTCATACGCCTTGCCAATCAGTTGACGCTGTTTGGATTT
>JAQXIB010000208.1 GCA_029007575.1 Clostridiales bacterium
CTATAATGCAAGTCCGGATTCTATGAAAGCATCGATCGGTGTGCTTTCTTCCATTTCCTGCACCGGGAAGCGGATTGCGGTTTTGGCGGATATGCTGGAATTGGGAGAACACTCCGAAGAGGCGCACCAAAGAGTGGGCAAAATGGTTGCCCAAAGCAATGCGGATCTGCTTTACTGTTACGGAGAACAGTCCCGATATATCATGCAGGCTGCGCAGAAGTGCGGGATGCAGGAGGTTTATTGGTTTGATAACAAAAGCCGGATGGCGCGGGAAATCAGAAAAAACATTGAAACCGGCGATTGCGTGTTATTTAAGGGAAGCCGCGGGATGCGGTTAGAGGAAGTTATTTATCAAATTTACAGGGAGAGTTGACAACATATGTCAGGATATGCAAATATTATTGCGGCCATAATCGGGTTTGGATTGACGGCATTGCTGGGATTTCTCTTGATCCCAATGCTGAGAAAATTAAAATTCGGACAGACCATCCGTGAGGACGGACCGACATGGCATAAAGGCAAGCAGGGAACGCCTACCATGGGCGGCTTAATGTTTATTATCGGTGTGATTGCGGCTGTGATCACGGGATATATTATCCTTCGCATTAACACCTCCGCCGCCTTGGTCGGAGATACGCTGGCGTCTGATATGCGGCTTTGGGCGGGCCTTTTTATGGCAGTTGCCTTTGGCTTTGTCGGCTTTGTGGACGATTATATCAAGGTGGCTAAAAAGCGCAATCTTGGATTGACCGCGAAACAAAAGCTGGTGATGCAGTTTTTGATCGCGGCGGCATATCTTGCCTGTCTGTATCTGTCAGGGGACACTTCGACTGTGTTGATCATTCCGTTCATCGGACAGATCAATCTGGGACTGTTTTATTATCCGCTTGCGGTATTGTTTATTGTGTTTGCCGTTAACGCAGTGAATCTTACCGACGGAATAGACGGATTGGCAAGCTCTGTGACCTTTGTGGCTTCGATTGCGTTCCTGCTGATTTGCAGTATTCTCAGCTTGACTAAAATGAGCTTGCTGGCAGTTGCGCTTGCCGCCGGCTGTTTGGGCTTTTTGGTCTGGAATTTTCATCCTGCTAAGGTGTTTATGGGAGATACCGGCTCGATGTTTTTAGGCGGAGCGGTAACTGCTTTGGCGTTTGGCATCGGTAATCCGATTATATTGGTGCTGATCGGGATAATATATATGGTAGAGGCGCTGTCGGTGGTTTTGCAGGTGATCAGCTTTAAAACGACCGGAAAACGTATTTTTAAAATGAGCCCGATTCATCATCATTTTGAATTGTCCGGTTGGAGCGAAGTGAAAATCGTGCTTGTGTTTTCGGCAGTGACACTGTTTTTTGGAGCAATTGCCGTTTGGTCAGTGTTTTATTTGTAAGCTTTTGATATAGCAAAGATAGATTGAGTAAGTAAAGTTTGGGGTGGGTAATCAGTGCGAAAAGTGAAGGACAGAGTAAAAAAAGTGGGCAGCATGGATATCACCTTTTTTGTTCTTGTCATGGTATTACTTACCTTTGGCTTGATCATGTTGTTTTCTGCCAGTTATGCTTATGCGTTTTATCGGTATAAAGGCGATTCTTTCCATTTCATCAAAAGGCAGGCGCTGTTTGCGGTTGTCGGTGTAGTTGGAATGCTGGTCATTTCCAAAATTGATTATCATTTGTTGAGAAAGTTCGTATTTTGGGTGTTTGGGATTGCGTATGCTTTGCTGATCGTGGTGCTTTTTATGCCCCCTATCAACAATGCCCATCGTTGGATTTCTCTCAAGGTGGTTACGTTTCAGCCGTCCGAAATCATGAAATTCGCTATTATTCTGCTGTTTGCGCATTTGATCTCCATCAATTATAAAAAGATGGGAACATTTGCGTACGGTGTTTTACCGTTTTTATTTTTCTTAGGAATCGTTGCGGTGGTCATGTTGTTGGAGCCGCATTTGTCCGGTACCGTATTGATTATGGCAATCGGATTGATTATGATGTTTGTCGGAGGTACGAAGTATCGTTATTTTGCTCTGGCTTTGGCGATGGTGGTGCTGGGCGTTATTGCTATCGTTATGGTCAAGGGAATCGATTATGTACAGGTCAGACTCGCAGGTTGGCTGGATCCGTTTCACGATACGCAGGACGATACTTATCAGACCGTTCAATCCTTGCTGGCGATCGGATCGGGCGGATTGTGGGGATTAGGCTTGGGACAATCACGGCAAAAATTTTTGTATCTTCCCGAGCCGGCAAATGATTTCATTTTCTCGGTCGTTTGCGAGGAATTGGGATTTATCGGAGCGACGATCATTATTCTGCTGTTCGTGATGTTCGTGTATCGCGGATTTGTGATCGCGTCGAAAGCACCGGATAAATTCGGGACGATGCTGGTGGTCGGGCTGACCGTTCAGATCGGAATACAGGCGATGTTAAATATCGCCGTGGTGTCTAACACGATACCGAATACCGGTATCAGCCTGCCGTTTTTCAGTTACGGAGGTACGGCGTTGCTATTCCAGTTGTTCCAGATGGGTATTATACTGAATGTATCCAGGCAATGTGCGATGGAAACCAAGTGAAATGAACTTCAATAAAAATAGCTTCAAAGATAAGAATAACTTCAAAAAGGAATGAAAAACCGAAATGCGGGTATTATTGACAGGCGGCGGCACGGCCGGGCATATTAATCCGGCAATTGCGATTGCGCAGGAAATTAAAAAGCAGGAGCCGTCATCAGAAATTTTGTTTGTCGGAACGCCGAACGGCATGGAAGCAACATTGGTCAAAAAAGCCGGTTTTGCATTTGCATCGGTGGAGGTGCAGGGGATTCATCGCAAGCTGACCGCGCAAAATATTGTGAGAAACATCAAAGCATTAAAATGCGCAGTGACGGCAGGACCTCGCGCCAAACAGATTATACGGGAATTTAAGCCGGATTTTGTCATAGGAACCGGCGGATATGTCAGCGGACCGGTTGTGCGCAAAGCGTCACAGATGGGGATACTGACGGCGATCCATGAACAAAATGCATTTCCCGGCGTAACGAATAAATTGCTTGCCAAACACGCCGACATTGTTTTTCTGGCGGTGGAAAAGGCGAAGGAATACTTGCCGAAAAACAAAAAGTATGTTGTGGTGGGCAATCCGGTGCGCGAAAGCGTCATTTTCAAGAAAAAGGCAGACGCCCGTCGGGAGCTCGGCATGGACGATAACATGTGCATTGTGTCCTTCGGGGGCAGCCTCGGAGCGGTCAAGCTCAATCAAATCGTTGCGGACATTATGCAGTGGCATTGCGCACGCGGGGATATTAACCATATTCATGCCATGGGAAAACTGGGCAAAAAGGTGTTCCCGGAAATGCTGAAAGAACGGGGTGTGGATGTTACAAAGAATCACCGCATCGACATCCGCGATTATATTGATAATATGGACACCTGTCTTGCGGCTGCCGATTTGGTGGTCTGCCGAGCAGGAGCGATTACCTTGAGTGAGTTGCAGGCGACTGGGAAAGCGTCTATTCTGATTCCGTCACCGAATGTTACCGAAAACCATCAGTATCATAACGCGATGGTGCTTGCCAATCAGCATGCGGCAATTGTCATAGAAGAAAAAAATTATCAAAAGGAGCAATTGATCAAAATTTTAGATGATTTCTACGAGCATCCCGAGCATTTAAAAGAGTATTCCAAAAATGCTTCTAAAATGGCGATTTTAGATACATCCGAGCGGATTTACAAAGCGATTCACGCGATTATAGCTGAAAAAAAGAAATAATCACACTATTTTTCCTTAAAGCATAGAATGGTTTGCGTAGGTGCTCATACTAAAATCTAATTGAAACGCTTTCGTTCTTTCCGACCTGAATTGCACCAGAACGTGTTATCCTCCTTGCTGGGCGTCAAGCCCAGCGTCGTCGTCTGCCTTTTCTGGTACCATTCATCCTCGGAATTTGATGAAAGCTTTCAATCAGATTTTAGTATAAACAGTATGCAGCCGGATCACCGGCTGCGCACTGTTTTGTTTGATTTACCGGCACCTGCCACCGACAATGCTTTTCGGAAGGGTGTTGGATAGTGTGAATAAGCTGAAAATAAGCGGCGGTATGCCGATTTGCGGAGAACTTGCAGTCGGCGGAGCAAAAAACAGTTCGTTGCCTTTACTGGCGGCTACCATTCTGGGCGCCGGAGAAAGTGTTTTACATAATTGTCCGGCTTTGTCTGATGTAGACGCCGCCTGTAAGATTTTATCGTATCTCGGCTGTAATGTCCGGCGGGAAAACAGTACGGTTGTGGTTAATACCGAGAATTTAACGCATTTTGATGTACCGGATGAGTTAATGCGGGAAATGCGTTCCTCCATCGTATTTTTGGGGGCGATTGCTGCACGGTTGGGAAAAACCAAAATCAGTTTTCCGGGAGGATGCGATTTGGGCGCGCGCCCGATTGATCTGCATTTATCCTCGCTGCGACAATTGGGACTTCAAATTCGGGAAGAACATGGCTATTTGAATTGCTCCGCAGAGAGCAGGCTGAAAGGCTGTGATATTTCTTTGTCGTTCCCCAGTGTGGGTGCGACCGAAAATATTATGTTGGCGGCGGCAACAGCGCAGGGAACTACAGTGATATCCAATGCGGCACAGGAACCTGAAATTATAGATTTGGCTGATTTTTTAAATAAATGCGGCGCTAAAATACAAAACGCCGGAAAAAGCACGATTATCATTGAAGGCGTAGATCGGTTATCCGGCGCAGAGCATACGGTGATTCCGGACAGAATTGTCGCAACGACTTATTTGTGTTGTGCAGCCGCTACCGGCGGAGAGATTATTGTTACACAGGCAGATCCGGAAGCAATCAGCAGTGTGCTGCCGGTGATGCGGGAGATGGGATGTAAAATCCTGACATGGGATCATAGTATTTACTTAAAAGGAAAGCAAAGATTAAAGGGTGCAAAAACGATTCGCACCATGCCCTATCCGGGCTTCCCGACTGACGCGCAGGCATTGTTGATGGCATTGGCGACACGTGCTGACGGTACAACGGTATTTGTGGAAAATATCTTTGAAAACCGGTTTAAGCATGCCGGAGAATTATGCCGGATGGGTGCTGACATTAAAATTGAGGGCAAGGTGGCAGTGGTACAGGGTGTAAAACAGCTTTACGGTGCTTCGGTGCGTGCCACCGATTTGCGCGGCGGAGCGGCCATGATTATTGCAGGGTTAGCCGCGCAGGGAGATACGACCATTAGTGATGTTTATCATATTGAACGCGGGTATGAAAATATCTGTGAAAACTTAAGCAAACTAGGGGCAAATATAGAAAGCATCTCTTAATATTTCAGCATGTAAACTTGACGGATCGATATTAAAAAAGTTTCCGGTCGGAAGCGGGGAAAGGGCATTTCAAAGTTATGAAAGAAGTCAAAAAAACCAGAAATACGCCTTCCAGAGAGGCGGCGCGCGCGGCGAACGGGATGCGGCACAGAAAGCGCAGAAAACGCAGTTATACTTTATATTATCTGCTTTTGTTGTTTTTTGTGCTGATTTCCGGTGTGACGTTATCATTGACGGTTTTTTTTAATATAGAAACAATAACGGTGAACGGCAGCAGCTTAAATTCTGCGGAACAGATCATCAGTCAAAGCGGTATTAAAAAAGGAGACAACTTATTTCGTATCAATCCGGAAAAAGCCGAAAAAATGTTAACAAACAATATGGACAATATTGACACAGTTCGGGTAGAACGGAAATTTCCGAGTTCTTTGGTTATCCATGTTACGGATGCTGTTCCGACCTATTATGTAGCTGACGGTGGCAGCTATACCGTTATCAGTGAGGGAAAGAGAATATTGGATACGGGTGTTGCCAAAGAACAGGTTAAGGCTTCTATTCGCTTGGAAGGTCTGGAGGTTTCCGGTTTCCAAAAAGGGGATTTTATAGCAGAGAAAGACGATAACAAATTGGAATTGCTTCAAAAGATTAAACAGGCGGCAGTTCAAAATGAACTGACCGATATCACTGCGATTAACCTGACAAATGACGTAGAACTATCTATCGAAATAGAAAACAGGCTGACTGTCCGTTTGGGAAATTCCACTGAATTATCTTATAAAATCAATTTTGCCAAAAATATCATTGATACCAAATTAGAACAAGATGAAATCGGCGTGGTGGATGCATCCAAACCGGGTAAAATTTATTTCAGTCCCGGTTCGGCTTCAAGCAATGCAAGTACAACAATCGATGAACAAAGCAGCGCTCTTTCCGGCGAAACATCTTCGGGGACAACTATTTCTTCACAATCCGCTGTTTCTGCCGGCATCGGTTCTGAATAACATATAACGGCAAAGGATCAATCAAAAAATGAATTGGCAGGACAGGACTAAATTATGAAATTATTAATAAAAATATAGTTTTGCTATTGAAATTCGATTGAAAATCTGGTAAATTAATATTATGAGTATACTTGTTGTGTAAATTAATCAGTATCACGATAAAATCAATCAATTTGTTACGATATAAACTGTAGGAGGACAAGCTTGTGGATATCATGTTGGATCAGGATAACAGCAATGTTATTGATATTAAGGTCATCGGAGTCGGTGGCGGCGGCGGTAATGCGGTAAACAGAATGGTGGAGTCCGGCATGAAAGGCGTGGAATTCATCGCTGTTAATACAGATAAACAGGTTTTGATGCGTTCAAAAGCAACACAAAAAATACAGATCGGTGAAAAACTGACGAAAGGCGGCGGAGCAGGAGGCGCGCCGGAGGTAGGGCTGAAAGCCGCTGAAGAAAGCAGAGAAGAAATACAGGCTTCTTTAAGAGGAACGCAGATGATATTCATTACTGCGGGAATGGGCGGCGGAACCGGTACCGGAGCTGCACCGGTGATTGCTCAAATTGCCAGAGAAATGGATATTTTGACGGTCGGTATTGTGACTAAACCGTTCGCTTTTGAGGGCAAGAGCAGAATGGCACAGGCAGAAAAAGGCATTGCTTCTTTAAAAGAAGAAGTGGATTGCTTGGTGATTATTCCGAATGAGCGCCTGAAACAGCTTCCGGAGCAAAAAATTACTTTGAAAAATGCGTTCGCCGCTGCGGATGATGTGCTGCGTCAGGGCGTGCAGAGTATTTCAGATTTGATTAACGTCGCAGGATATGTGAATCTGGACTTTGCTGATATAACGAGCGTGATGAAGCATGCAGGAATGGCTCATATGGGTGTTGGTCACGGGCAGGGCAAAGACAAGGCGGAAAATGCAGCGACTATGGCAATCTCCAGTCCGTTGCTG
>JAQXIB010000209.1 GCA_029007575.1 Clostridiales bacterium
TGGCGGCGGTGATCATCGGCGGTGGCATCGGGATGCTGGTCAGAGGCGGAATCAAACAACGCTTTCAGGATATTTTAATGCAGGCACTGGGGCTTTCTACCCTATTTATCGGTGTATCGGGTGCGTTAAAGGGAATGTTTACGGTCAATGGCGAAGGTTTGGAAACCGGTGGTACGATGGTGTTGATTCTGTCGTTGGTGCTGGGCGCCTTGATCGGAGAAGGAATTAATATTGAAAAACAGTTTGAACGATTCGGGGAATGGCTGAAAAGAAAGGTCAAAAGCAGCGGCGATTCTCGGTTTGTGGAGGGGTTTGTCACCGCTTCGTTGGTGATCTGCGTCGGTGCGATGGCGGTGGTCGGATCCTTGCAGGACGGACTGACAGGAGACGCTTCCATGCTGTATACCAAATCGATCCTGGATTTTGTTATCGTGCTGGTGCTCGCTTCCGCCTTGGGAAAGGGCGTATTGTTTTCGGCGCTGCCGCTTGGCATCCTGCAAGGATCGATTACGCTGTTCGCGGGCGTGATTGCGCCGGTGTTGTCTGACAGGATGATCGACAATCTTTCCTTTATCGGTTCGGCATTGATTTTCTGCGTCGGGATCAACCTTTGCTTCGGAAAGAAAATCAAGGTGGGAAATTTATTGCCGGCATTGGTGATCGCACTGTTGGCGGCCTTGATTCCGGTGTTTTAACGTAGGTTTCTTTACAGATTATTCATGTAATTCCCGACAGAAAGCTATTGATGAAATCGCTTTTTTCCGTTATAATGGTAATAATCAACCAACAAACAGAGAGGAAAGAATATCATGTTGAATTTTAAAGAGCAAACCGAGAACCAGCCGATGGCGGTGATTAAAACCAACCACGGCGATATGAAAGTGATGCTGTTTCCCGAGGTGGCGCCGAAAGCGGTGGAAAACTTTACGACACACGCGAAAAACGGCTACTATGACGGCATTATCTTTCATCGGGTCATCAAGGATTTTATGATCCAGGGCGGCGATCCGCAGGGCATGGGCTTTGGCGGAGAAAGCATCTGGGGCGAACCGTTTGCGGATGAATTTTCATTGGAAGCACTGAACTTTAAGGGCGCCTTGTCGATGGCAAACAGCGGGCCAAATACCAACGGAAGCCAATTTTTTATTGTGCAGGCAGGCAGTGTGGATGACCGTCTGATCTCCCAGATGGAGGACGCCGGATATCCTGCCGAAGCGATCGAAAAGTATAAAGAAGTCGGTGGAACGCCTTGGTTGGATTTCAGACACACGGTATTCGGACAGGTAGTGGAAGGAATAGACGTTGTCGATGAAATTGCGGCGGTAAAGGTCGGCAGAAACGATAAACCGCTTGAGGATGTTGTGATTCTCGGCATTGATATTCTATAAAGCAGAAAGGTGGGACGAGAGTGTTGAGCTGTCTTTGCTGAGGCAGACATCATGCTCCATAACAATGAAAAAAATACTAAAATACAGTTCTATGTTGTTGGCAGCGGTATTTGCGGCAGGCATTTTTACCGGCTGTTCCAAAAAAGCGGCGGAGGTAAAATCCTTACCGCAATATGATACCGAAGTGGCTGAGGGCGAGCAGATCGCCGTGATGACCATTCGGGATTACGGTACCATCAAAATCCGCTTTTTTAAAGAACAGGCACCGAAAGCGGTAGAAAACTTTATCACTCACGCCAAACAGGGCTATTATGACGAACTGAATTTTCATCGGGTGATCGAAAACTTTATGATTCAGGGCGGCGACCCCAAGGGAAACGGCACAGGTGGAGAGAGTATCTGGGGCGAGCCGTTTGAGGACGAGTTCGCGCCGGAACTGCGTAATTTCTACGGCGCTTTGTCGATGGCAAACAGCGGAGAAGATTCCAACGGCAGTCAGTTCTTTATCGTGCAGAATAAAACGCAGTATACCGACGAGCAGTTGAACGCCATGGAGAAAGAATATGATATCAAAATGGCAAAAAAAGTGCGGGAAAAATACAAAGAGGTCGGCGGAACGCCTTGGCTGGATGATGCACACACCGTCTTCGGACAGGTGTTCGAGGGCATGGACGTGGTCGATAAAATCGCGCAGTGTAAAGTGACCTATCGTACCGATTCGAGCGGACAGCAGGAGAGTACCCCTTCTAAGCCGGTCAACGAGGTGCTGATCGAAAAAGTGGAGATACAGGAATATCATAAATAAAAACAGGGCATACAAGGAAGGATGGAATATCACCAGTGAAAGCAGCAAAAAGAGTGATCATCGGCATCATGGCGGCGGCATTGCTTGTTACCGGATTTGCAGGCTGTAAGAAAAGTTCTGTCGAGAAGTTTGACGGTTCTTTCCCGCAATTTACCGAACCGGAGCAAGGCGAGGATATTGCGGTCATGACGGTAAAAGGATACGGTACGATCAAGATCCGTTTCTTTAAGAAACAGGCGCCGAAAGCAGTGGAAAACTTTATTACCCATGCCAAAGAAGGGTATTACGACAATGTGAAATTTCATCGGGTCATAGAGGATTTTATGATCCAGGGCGGCGACCCGGAGGGCACCGGTATGGGCGGTGAGAGCATCTGGGGCGAAGGCTTCGGCATTGAAATTTCCGAAAATCTGAGGCATTTCCGCGGAGCGCTTGCGATGGCGCGGGCACAGGATCCGAACTCGAACGGCAGCCAGTTTTTTATTGTGAACGCGAAAACGGTAACCGATAGTGATCTCGATTATATGGAGCAGAACAGCGGAGAAGAAATTCCGGATGAAGTGCGGGAAAAGTATAAAGAGGTCGGCGGATATCCTTATCTGGACGGCAACTATACGGTGTTCGGTCAGGTGATCGAAGGAATGGACGTTGTCGATAAAATTTCCGCTTGTGACAAAAGCTACAGCAGTACCGGCGAATTAAGCGTGCCGAATCAGGATGTTGTCATTGAGAAAATTGAGATGACCACCTACGGCAAATAGATCGTCAAGTCTTATGGCATGTCAAAGAAAATCACCTCCTTTTCAGAATTTTATTCCGAAAAGGAGGTGATTTTTAACGTTCAAAAAAGAGTTGGTTGATAGCCTGCGCAACGCCGTCGGTGTCGCTTTGAGTGCGCATGGTAGCAAATTGGTCAAATTCGGTCGGTGCATTTTTCATGATGACGCTGATCCCGGTGTATCGGAGCATTTCGATATCGTTTTCGCTGTCGCCGAAGGAAATGGTATGCTCACGAGGAATACCGAGCTTTTCACAGAGGAGTCGAATGCCCGTTGCCTTGTCAAATCCTTTCGGAACGGTTTCAGTGTAAGTGGGATGATAGATATTACAGCACCCGGTAAAATCGGCATCCTGATAAGCAGAGATATTTTGGTAGACCGTAAACTTGGTGATTTCCATTTTATCATAGTTTCTGTCAAGATATGCTGCGAAGTTGTCGGTGATCTTGCAGATATCTGCCGTTGCGTAGTGCGTTTTCACGCCTTCAAGCCGGTAGGGAATTTTATATCTTTCATAGAAACGTTGAACTTGAATCAGTGCTTCCTTGGGTACGCCTTGGTTGCAGAGTACAGTGTTTTGAAATTCGACATAGGAGGTTCCCGCAATGATTCCGTCCCAGTCAGCAGCCGCCCACGCCTCCTCCGGAATAAATCCCTTTGAACGGCCGGTGTTCAGAATAAGATAATGTCCGAGTTCCTGTACTTTTTTCAGTGCAGCTTTGTTTTCTTCTGATACGCCGTTATAGGATAACGTTCCGTCATAGTCGAAGAATAAACAGTATTTTGCGGTCTTGTCTATCATTTTTTACAACGATTCCTTTCAGAGTCGGTGTGGCATGCGGTATTATCCGAACAAGCCGATGCCGTCTAAAAATATTTTTAATCCGATGAGAATTAAAATGCAGCCGCCGAATATTTCGGCTTTTTGGTTGAGAAAATCTCCGCATTTT
>JAQXIB010000210.1 GCA_029007575.1 Clostridiales bacterium
CATTTTTGGGCTGGGTGGCATTTTATTATTCGCTCTAACTTCGCTCGGGCTTCGGCAGTATTTTGGTGCTTTTTTGGGCTGAAATTTTGGTGTTTATTTGGTGTTTATTTTGGCAAAATGAGAGAAAATGAGAGAACATGAAAAAGTGGGGATATGTAGAACAAACCTCGTAAATACGCCATTTTAGAGCATAACAGAAAATGACAGAAAACCTATATTTTAACTTTGGTAAGGAAGAGGTCACCAGTTCGAATCTGGTTAGCAGCTCCATAAAAACCCCGCAGGTACGCGCCTGCGGGGCATTTTTGTTTTTGTGAGTAAAGTGCAAAATTGGGGTTTGGTCGTTATGATTCTAATTTTAACCTGTTCAAAGCAAAAGATAACATAATGCTAACAGCAGTTTGCTGTCTGTTCCCTCCCGCATTAAAACAATCAACAAAAGGAGAATGATCAAGCGATCCTGATCCAAATTCAACTGGGATAACATATCCTCTATAAAATTGCCGCCGGGCTGAGTGTTTTTAGGAGCCTGATCTTTGATTTTATCCTGCCCGAGTGTTTTTTCTGCCGACCTGTCGGAAGCATCTGAGTGTGCTGCAAGCGGTATTTCCGGATGGTGATTATTTTGTCGTCCGGAAATATGTGGCTGATTGCGGTTGTTAGATGGTTCGGATGATTGCGGAGGCGGCTGAGACAACTGCTTTTTTTCAGATTCCGCTCCATTCAGCTTGCTATTAGCGATGCGCTGCATTTCCCGCACCCTCCGAACTGCATCCTGCTGCATCGACATAATATCCTTGCTTGAAAAATTACTGTTTTGCCAAGTCATGTTCAGTGGGCGGCAGATTCTCTCCTGCGCTCCGCTTCCCCCCTCATTGATCAGATAGATATGCCCCTTGGTTTAAGACGCCGTACTATTTACGGTTAACACCATCATGTTATTTCAAAAATCCATCCAAAATTCCAGATTCCTTCAGCAAAGGAAGTAAAGAAAATAGCTTCATCATTCTTAACACTTCGTCCACCTTATGCCGCCGATCCTCCCGCATCAGCGGACGAAGCGCCTGTAAAAAGCGGGTGTTGTCATCCTCGTTATGAAACGCCGCCATCACCTGCTGTATTTTCATAATCGTATTGATATCAATGCCGCCTAAATCCATGCCTCCGGTTGGAGCGAGCTTATTTTCTGAAGGCTGGGTATTCGTGTTATTTCCGGCCGATGATAGCAGTCCGCTTAACGCAGACAGATCAATGCTTCCCGATGAATCGGATTTTTGTTCGGAACCTGATGTCGTTCCCTCATTTCCAATTCCCAGCATATTCGCAACATTTTGTACTTTCTGCATTCCTTCTTCGCTGCCTAAAATCTCCTGAAGTTTGGAAATGAGATCATCCATCGCTTATTTTTCCCCCATCAATTTTTTCAGCAGCGCTTGTGCCTGTGGTGAATTTAAAAGCTGCTGTGCCAATGCCGGATTAGCAAGAACTTGCTGCACTTTGGCGGCATCATTCGGATTCATATTTTTAAGAGCATCGTTGATATTTTGATTTTCCAGCTTTCTTTTGAGTTCCTCCGGCGTAGTGCCCATTTTCTTGCTTGCTTTCTGCAACAATTCGTTCATCTGTTGTTCTGAAAAATTTCCCATTTCATGACTCCCTCTCGGCAATTTTATTCTGTTAATGATAATCTCCCGCTTTTTCGTTCTGACTCCTGTATTGACAGAATATGTTCATTAAATCATCACATATTTATGTTATACTGAAATAAAATAATAATTTTGAAATCCAATACAGACGTTTAGAGAGGTCCGTTTATGCGAATGATCGTAATTTCCGACACACACGGAAATTTTAAAACCTTATGGGACATTGTGGATAAACATCAAAATGACGCGCAAACCATTGTTTTTTTGGGAGACGGCTTGCGGGAGCTGGAGGACGTGATCACTCTTTATCCCAAGCTTGATTTTAAATATGTCGCCGGAAATTGCGATTACGCCAGCATGGCAAAACGCACAGATGCTTTTTGGGCAGAGGGCAAAAAAGTCCTCTTTACCCATGGAGACAGCTACGGTGTCAAGCACTCGGTTGACCGGCTGGTCAACACGGCCCGGGAAAATCATGCCGATATTGTTCTATTCGGACACACCCATTGCGGAATGACCGAATATCGTGACGGACTGTACCTGATGAATCCGGGAAGCCCTTCCTGTCCGCGTAATGCAATAGCCAGCTATGGTATCATTGATATCGTTCCGTCAGGTATCATGACCAATTTGGTGATGATCCCCTAAACGCAAAAACAGAAGTAACTATTAACAGACATTCTATTATATGCGCTGTCGAAAAATGTGTGTCTGATCTGTTTTCAAAGAGAAAGCGCCGCGGAGCTCCGAAGCGCTTTCTCTTTCCTGCATTTTTGCAACCATCTTTTTCTTTATTATGTAGGATGATCGGTCTTATATTTTTCCACTGCCGGATCAATAAACTGATATTTTCGATTGTAATCCTTGGTAGCGTCATCCCGCACTACCGGCGAAGTATGCTTTTGTAGCAGCTTGACAATCTGATAAACGTCAATCCATATTTCATTGTTTCCTTCTTTTTGGGATTCGTCAAAAATAAGCTGCATTCCGAAATGGAGATGCGGTTTGGTCATGCCGTTGACATTTTCTTTGCTGCTGTATCCGGTCATTCCCAAATAGCCGATGACGTCTCCTGCCTGTATGACCGCGCCTTCCTTTACAGACGGATGAAATGGATGATCCTTGCGCAGATGCGCATAGTAATAGTATCTTTTTTTATCCAGGCTGCGAATACCGACACGCCATCCGCCGTACTGATTCCACGCGGCCACCTCAACAATACCGCTTTCTACCGCCATGATCGGTGTGCCGATACTGCCAAGCAGATCATTGCCCAGATGCTTGCGTTTAAAGCCATAACTTCTGGAATTTCCAAAGTCGTCGTAGTGAGAAAAGCTATATGCATAAGCGATGGGAGAATATGCCTTTAAGCCGTACTTCTTTATCATTTCCGGATGCTCGGTTCCTGCCGTTTCCGGCGTGGCGATCTGATACTCCCCTACCATACCGCCCAAAACGGCATCATACGCTTCATGATAATAGCGATAATACTTTAACGTGTTTTCGCAAAGTTCCTCAGCGGTCTTTCCCTCCTTGCACTTGGTGACATACTGATCCATATCTTTGGCTTTGTATTTTTTCCAATTTCCGCCGTACTTCGTTCCGAGATAAGCAAGCGTTGTCACCCAATCTATATGACAACCGCTTTCTTTAGTGGTAATATCAAGATTTAACGCTTTTTCCATCGCGCCGTAAGGAATATCAAACTCCACCCATTTAATATAATCCTCACCGATAGCATTGACGGAAAAATTCAATTGCGACAAAAAGCTGACTCCGGTTACCGTGATCGCCGCGACCAGCAAAAGAGCCGTTACAATAAAAAGGATATTTTTTTTCAGCACGCCGATCCCTCCCATACAGTATATTGAGGAAACGGCCGATTTATACGAAACGGTATAATTTTTTGCCGACAGGTACAGAATACCTTCATACTAAAATCTGATTGAAAGCTTTCATCGATTTCCGAGGATGAATGGTGCCAGAAAAGGCAGAGGACGACGCTGGACTGGCGCCCAGCAAGGAGGATAACGCATTCTGGGACAATTCAGGCCGGAAAGAATAAACGCGTTTCATTAGATTTTAGTATCAGCTTGTCAAATCTTCAATTAACGTTTGAAGCTGCTGTTCATTATATACCTGTATTCCCGATTGCAAATTTTGGATATCCGCCGCCGGCAAGGTTTCTACCGGCACTTCATATATTTGATCGGGGGTGTCCTCTCCGGTTTTAAACACAGCGATATTTCCATTGTATTCCTTAATAAGATAGGAATAAGAAACCGGTTCGTCCGTCTTTGGCTGAGCGGCACCGATATTGTTGCCGAGCGCATACAAAAAAACCGATATTGATAAAATAAGAATAAACACGGCGAGCCCGACGCCGATGATATCTGCTTTTCGCATAGTATCATTCCTTCCTTTCTGTATCTGCTCTCTGAAACCGTTTGGTGATGGCACAGCCAAATAATCCGAATTACTCATATGACATTCCGATTCAGCTCGTTGTCATCGCATTGTAACTTTATTTTAGTCAAATCTAAAATTTATATTCAATTTTGTTGTAATTTCACAATCGGAAAGAGTAATATATTACGATTGTTTTACAGTTTCCAAATTTTACTTAACAAATTCTTTGGATTGTGATATAATTAAATTAAGTGTTTCTGGGAACATGGAATCATTCCACGCGGCGGTTTTTATCCGCCTTGCGACTATGATTACAATAAATGGAAATATTATTCTTTTACAACGTTTGCATGACACAGCAATATGATGAAATCAATATGATATCGATTGCCAAGCGAGTCCGATAAGATGACAAAAATCGGTTGCGCTGCGCCGTAAAGATCCAAAGGAGGCAAAGTACACGGATGAACGAAAAAAATCCAAAAAAGAACACAAAATCAACAGCATCCAAGCATAAAGCAAAAAAGAAACCAACATCTAAAGGAATGCGAATTTTTAAAAAGGTTATGGCCACGGTCGGCAAAGTTTTTGCCACGATGTTTTTGGTAGGCGTGATTACGGGATGTATCGTTATCACCGCGCTCACCGTCTATGTCATGAAATTTTCCGACAGCACCGACCTTGTTGACATTTCCGACTTAAAGGAAAATTATACCACGATCGTATATGCCAACGATTCCAGCGGCACCCCGGTCGAGGTGGAGAAGCTGTATTCCGAAGAAAACCGTGAATGGGTCGATCTGGAAGACATCCCCATCCATGTGCAAAGAGCCTTTATCGCTACCGAGGACAAACGATTTTACGATCATCAGGGCGTTGACTGGAAACGTACTTTTGCTTCTTTTGCAAACCTGTTTTTGCATTTTTATGATACCAAACAGGGCGGATCCACTATTACCCAGCAGGTGATCAAAAATGTAACCAATGATACAGACCAAAGTATTCCGCGTAAGGTCAGAGAAATATTCCGCGCAATGAATATGGAACGGGAATTTTTAAAAGATGACATTCTGGAATGTTACATGAATATTATTGCGCTTGGCGGCGATCAATACGGGGTGCAGGCAGCATCGAAATATTATTTCAACAAAGATGTCAAGGACTTAACCTTGGCGGAAGGCGCTTCTCTGGCGGCTACGATTAAAAGTCCGAATTCACTCAATCCAAAAAAAAATCCGGAAAAGAACAAAGCCCGCAGAAACGATTATACCCTCAAGGAAATGAAAAAGTTGGGGCTGATTACCGAGGAGCAATACGAAGCAGCAATCAAAGAAGAAATCGTGGTTGCCGGAACCCAAACCGACAAAACCGATACCCCAATCAAGAAAGTCCAAAGCTACTTTACCGATCATATTATCAATGAAGTCGTTGATGACCTGATGGAAACTTACGACTGGGACAAAGCCTATGCACAGCATAAGTTATATACCGCCGGATATCGCATCTACACAACAATGGATATCGAATTGCAGAAAACGCTGGAGGACAAATATAAAGATCCTCTGACGTTTTACAGCACCAGCAAAGTCAAGGATCCGCCGCAATCGGCCATGATCGTTTTGGATTACAGCGGAAACATTAAAGCGGTTGTCGGCAGACGGGGCGAAAAATCGCAGGCACGGGTATTCAATTTTGCCACCATGGCGAATTTAGGAATCGGTTCGTCGATCAAGCCTCTTTCGGTATACGCACCCATGATAGACGCCAATTTGATCCATTACTCCACCATGGTGCAGGATTCCCCCTCCATCAAGAACCAAGACGGCACCTTGGGACCGAAAAACTACGAGGGCAGGGGCACCAACCAGTGGATCACCATTGAGCATGCGATCCGGGTTTCCAAAAATACCGTTCCTGCCAAGTTATTATTGGAAAACGATTACCGTCAAAAAAGCTTTGACTTTTTACAAAATAAATTAAGAATCTCCTCTTTGGTAAAATCCAAAAAGGTAACCTCAGAAAACGGCAAAACACAGGTACTCAGCGATGTAGACTACGCGCGTTTGGCAATGGGTTCCCTGGTCTATGGAGTCAAATTATCCGAACTTGCCGCGGCATATGAGATGTTCGGCAACGGCGGATATTACAATGAACCGGTCGCTTATACCAAAGTGACCTCTGCGGACGGCAAGACAGTGATCCTGGAAAAAGAGCCGAGACCGGTTCGCGTTATTTCGGAAGAGACGGCAAGCGTAATGAACAAACTGCTGCAGCGCGTCGTGGAAGGTCCAAGCGGTACCGGACGATATGCCAAACTGTCCACCCACAAGGTTGTCGGAAAAACCGGTACGGCAAACGACGGCAAAAGTCAGGTCTTTGTCGGATTAACTCCTTACTATATCGGTGCTGTATGGGTCGGATATGAAACGCCGAAGGAATTCAGCAACAATGTCGTCTATAAACCGGCTGTCATTTGGAAAAATGTACTGGAGGGCGTACACAAAAAACTTCCCGCCAAGGAATTTGTTTTGTCCAGCAAAATGAAAGAACTTGCCTATTGTACTGAAACCGGTTATCGTGCCAGCGGAAACTGCCCGAACACCGCAACCGGATATTATAAATCGGATAACATTCCGTCTATTTGCACCAAACACCTCTCAGAATAGATTACATCAATATACTGTGTATCAGGGAAAGGTATGAGAACATGTCATCATTGGATATTGGAATTGATTTGGGTACCACATCTGTTATCGTTTATATGCACGGAAAAGGAATTATTCTCAGAGAACCCTCGGTGGTCGCTGTAGACACCAGAAATGATACCGTTATTGCGGTGGGAACAGAGGCCTTTGAAATGGTTGGCAAAACTCCTGCTTATATCAACGCCGTGCATCCGTTAAAAGACGGCGTTATTTCCGATCATGTCCTTACCGAATACATGATAAAGGAGTTCTTGAGAAAAACCAGCGAAAGTCTGATGATCAAGCCGCGCGTAGCAATTTGCGTTCCTTCCGCCATCACTGATGTAGAATCCAGAGCAGTCATACGAGCCGCTATCAGCGCCGGCGCCCGAAAGGTCTATTTGGTAGAAGAACCGATTGCCGCAGCAATCGGCGCAGGAGTGAATATTTCCCAGGCAAACGGCACTTTGGTCGTGGATGTCGGCGGCGGCACCACCGATGTTGCGATCATTTCTCTTAGCGGCATCGTGCAGTCCGATTCGATTAAAATTGCCGGTAATACCTTTGATGCAGCAATTGTCAGATATCTGCGTCATCAATATAAGTTGCTGATCGGAGAACGCATGGCCGAAAAAATCAAAATTGAGTTAGCTAATGTGTTCGACCCATCCGATGAAAAGAAAATGGATGTCAAAGGCAGAAATCTTGTTACCGGACTGCCGCAGCGCCTGACCATTACGCAATCCGAATTGTTGCCGTGTTTACAGGAATGCTGTCTTGGTATTATCAATTCCATCAGACGTGTTTTAGAGTTAGCGCCGCCGGAGCTGGTCGGAGATATCCACTCTAACGGCATTATACTAACCGGAGGAGGCAGTCTGCTGTGCGGTTTGGATAAACTGATCGCTTCTTATATTAAAGTAAACGTCCGCCGTGCTGATACTCCGACCGACAGTGTAGCGATCGGTACCGGAAATGTATTTGACTATATTTCAGATCTCAATGACGGATTCGTGAATGCTTCTACCTATGAACATTAAGTTAAGCCTATTAAATATCAACAGCAACCCTGTAAAACAGCGGTTGCTGTTTTGCTTATATCTACAAAATATGACAGGTTATTGTCTGTTTTTCTAAATTTCAATGGACATATTTGTACTTTAGTGATATAATAATACATTGTTCAAAAATACAATGAGATAAATTGGAGGAAGCATTGTGATTAGAGAAGATTTGCGCAACGTCGCAATCATCGCCCACGTTGACCACGGAAAAACTACATTGGTAGATGAAATGTTAAAACAAGGTGGTGCTTTCCGTGAAAATCAGGTGGTGGAAGACCGCGTTATGGATTCCAACGACTTGGAACGGGAACGCGGCATCACAATTTTAGCTAAAAACACATCGGTACATTATAAAGGTGTAAAAATCAATATTATCGACACCCCCGGACACGCTGATTTCGGCGGAGAAGTAGAACGTGCACTCAAGATGGTAAACGGTGTGCTTTTATTGGTAGACGCAGCAGAAGGGCCGATGCCGCAAACTCGCTTCGTGCTGCAAAAGGCATTAGAGTTGGGACATCGTATTATTGTTATCGTAAATAAAATTGACCGACCGGACGCCCGTCTGGATGAAATTGCCGATGAGGTGCTGGAATTATTGCTGGATCTGGATGCCAGCGAAGAACAATTGGAAAGCCCGATTTTGTTCTGCTCCGGCCGTTCCGGTACGGCTTCCCTGTCGCAATATGAAGCCGGTACCGATCTGGTACCCTTGTTTGATACCATCTTAAATTACATTCCCGCTCCGGAGGGTGATCCGGATGACGAACTGCAGCTGCTGGTATCTTCCATCGATTATAATGAATACGTCGGGCGAATTGCGATCGGCAGAGTAGAACGAGGCGTGATTAAGCAAAATCAAGAGGTTATGGTTTCTGATTATCACAATAGCAAAGAACCTTACCGCGGCAAGATTGTCAATATGTATCAAATAGAAGGTTTGAACCGCGTTCCGGCCGACACCGCCTCAGTCGGAGATATTGTTTGCTTTTCGGGTATCGAAAATATCACCATCGGCGATACCATCACTTCAACCACCAAAGTAGAACCTCTGCCCTTTGTAAAAATCAGCGAGCCAACCGTAGAAATGACGTTTTCGGTAAATGACAGCCCGTTTGCCGGGCGGGAAGGTAAATTTGTAACATCACGCCAGCTCCGCGACCGATTGTTTAAAGAATTGCTCAAGGACGTTTCATTGCGTGTATCTGAAACCGACACCACCGAGAGCTTTATTGTCAGCGGTCGTGGCGAAATGCACCTATCCATTTTGATCGAAACCATGCGCCGGGAAGGTTTTGAACTGTCTGTCAGCACACCCAGAGTATTGTTTAAAGAAATAGACGGTAAAAAATGTGAGCCGATCGAGCGCCTGTCCATCGACGTACCCGAAGAATATATGGGCACTGTTATGGAAAAAATGGGTGCCCGCAAAGGCGAGATCGTCAGTATGCATCCGCAAGGCTCCCGCATGAGAATGGAATTTCTGATTCCGTCTCGTGGATTGTTCGGTTATCGAAACGAATTTATGACCGACACCAAAGGCGACGGCATATTAAATACTTTGTTCGACAGCTATCAACCGTATAAAGGGGATATTCCCCGCCGCGCCTCCGGGTCTTTAATTTCCTTTGAAACCGGTGAGGCAGTCACTTACGGATTGTACAACGCACAGGAACGCGGCACCTTATTTATCGGTGCAGGAACTCCGGTATACGAAGGAATGGTAGTCGGCGCTTCCCCTAAAGCAGAGGATTTGGTAGTGAATGTCTGCAAAAAGAAACATGTTACTAATATGCGTGCTTCCGGCTCTGACGAAGCGCTGCGCTTGGTCACTCCCCGTATTTTCAGCTTGGAAGAATCCATTGAATTTTTAGCGGAGGACGAGCTGTTGGAAGTCACTCCGAAAAGCCTTCGTATTCGCAAACGGATCTTAAGCAATCAGCTTCGTGCAAAACAGCGTAATAAATAATGTCTACTGAACAAATTCAATCACCAATAAAACAGGCGATGGAAATACATTCCATCGCCTGTTTTATTGGTGATCCGATTTGCTTTGTCGTATCGAAATCATTAGTCAATGTTGTCTTCAATATATTTTACAATATCGCCAACAGTTTTGATGTTTTCGACCTGATCATCCGGAATCTCAAGGTCAAATTCTTCTTCTAAGGACATTACGAGATCAACAATATCCAACGAATCAGCGCCTAAATCATCAGTAATAGATGCCTCTGGCGTTACCTTTTCTTCCTCAACGTCGAGTTGGTCGATTAAAATACTTTTTACTTTCTCAAATACCATCTTATTCATTCCTTTCTAAAAAATGCAAATGTTATATATCATATTATACTTTTACAGTGCGAGCCTGATAAAATATAATGCAATACCAAAAAGTTTTATTCCTGGAACACACCGATTTTTCTGAATTTATTATAACGGCTGTCTAACAAATTTTCAAGTGTTTTTTCAGAAAGTCTTTGCAAAGCCGATAAAATATATTCTGAAATATTTTCGGCCATCATTTGATGGTTATTGTGCGCACCACCGGACGGTTCTTTTATTATAACCTCACATACGCCAAATTGCAATAAGTCTTCCGCAGTTATTTTAGAAATATTTGCGGCTTCCATTTCCCGCGAAGCATCTTTCCATAAAATCGAAGCAAAACCACGCGGCGAAATCACCGAGTATACTGCGTTTTCCAGCATTGCTAGCTCATCGCAGACGCCAAGCGCCAACGCGCCTCCGCTTCCGCCTTCTCCTAAAACAATGGAAATAATCGGCACCTTAATATCAAAAAACTCCATTAAGTTTTTGGCAATTGCTTCGCCCTGCCCGCGTTCCTCCGCACCGATCCCGCAAAACGCACCGGGCGTATCGATAAAGCAAATGATCGGACGATGAAATTTTTCCGCTTGCTTTGCCAACCGCAGAGCCTTGCGATACCCTTCCGGATGCGGCATGGAAAAGTTGCTTTCCTTGTTTTCCTCGATGCTGCGTCCTTTGACCTGTGCAATAATAGTAACCGCTATTCCGTTTATGGTTGCGATGCCGCCGGTAATGGCTTTATCATCACCGTAATAACGATCTCCGTGCATTTCATAATAGTCATCAAAAATCAATGGAATATAGTCCTTTATCGTAGGACGGTTTTTATTCCGTACAATCGTCAGCCGATCCCATGCAGTCAAATTAGCCATGATACTCACCATCCCTTCCCTGTTGATGATAAGAAATCAATCTGGATAGCGTCCGCCGCATTTTTTTGCGCTCCACGATCATATCCACAAAGCCATGCTGAAGCAAAAACTCCGCTGACTGAAAATCATCAGGCAAACGTTGCTTAATGGTTCCCTCTATCACCCGCCGGCCTGCAAAACCCACTAAAACTTTCGGCTCGGCAATAATAATATCGCCCAACGAGGCAAAGGAAGCGGTCACACCGCCGGTCGTCGGATCGGTCAAAACCGTAATATACAATAAACCCTTCGCGCTGTGACGTCCGACCGCGGCAGAGGTTTTCGCCATCTGCATCAAAGAGATGATTCCCTCCTGCATCCGTGCGCCGCCCGAAGCTGTAAACAGCACCACCGGCAGTTTTTTATCAGTAGCACGTTCAAAAGCACGCGCAATTTTTTCTCCTACCACCGAGCCCATGGAAGCCATCATAAAATGAGAATCCATAATCCCGATGACACAAGGGCGGTTTCGAATCGTGCATTCCCCGGTTACAATTGCTTCACGCAGCCCTGTTTGCGCCTGCAATTCCTTTATTTTTTCGGGATAATCCTTGAAGTTGAGCGGATTTGCGCTTTCCATATCAGCATCATACTCCATAAAGGAATCCTTGTCAACTGTCAGCTCTAACCGCTGGCTTACGGTTAGCCTTGCGTGATAACCGCATTGGGCACATACTCTTACACTGCCGATGAAATCTTCCATAAACATCACATTTTGGCAGCGCGGACATTTAAATAAAAGGTCAGACGGAATGGTAACCTTTCCGTTGCCCTGGTTTTTCGGTTCCGGGTCAAATCTTGATTTAACAACATTAAAGATATCTTCCAGCAAGACAAAACCTCCCTCATTTCCTGATTGTAAAGAATGTCAAGCGACTGTATGCTCCGCTACATAATGGAAGTGCGATTTAAAAATCCGATATCATAGTCAGCCGTTTTAAAAGCATCGTTGCGGATCAGCTTCAGTTGGAAATCAATATTGGTTTCCACGCCCTCCACTAAAAATTCCGCGAGCGCCCATTTCATTTTCTGAATCGCTTCTTCTCTGGTCGGTGCATAAGCAATCAGCTTCGCAATCATGCTGTCATAATACGGTGGTATGACATATCCCTGATATACCGCGCTGTCCACTCGCACCCCGGGTCCCCCGGGCATATGCAGACCGGCGATCTTTCCCGGACAGGGACGAAAATTATAGCGAGGATTCTCTGCGTTTATTCTACACTCAATTGCATGTCCCGTCAATAGGATATCTTTCTGTTCAAATGCAAGCTTTTCTCCTGCCGCAATCAAGATCTGCTGTTTGACCAAATCAATACCCGTTACCATCTCAGTGACAGGATGCTCCACCTGAATTCTGGTATTCATCTCCATAAAATAAAAATTATGATATTTGTCCACCAAAAACTCCACGGTACCCGCATTCCAATAATCGCAAGCCAAAGCCGCTTTGCAGGCTGCTTCTCCCATCTTCTGACGCAGTTCGGCAGTCATCACCGGACTCGGGCATTCCTCCAAAACCTTTTGATTCCGGCGCTGTAACGAGCAATCCCGCTCACCTAAATGAACAACATTCCCGTATTTATCTGCCAACACCTGTATTTCGATATGGCGTGGATCGACAATAAATTTTTCAATATAAACGCCATCGTTTCCAAAATAAGACAATGCTTCTTGTTTCGCAGCGGTCACTGCCGATTCCAGCTCCGCGGGAGTTTCCACCATGCGGATTCCGCGTCCTCCGCCTCCTGCGGAAGCCTTTACCATGACCGGATATCCGATTTCTTCTGCAATTCGTTTGGCCTCCTGCATATCGGTAACAATCCCGTCCGAACCGGGAACAACCGGAACGCCCGCATTTTTCATAGTAGCCTTTGCAGTTGCCTTGTCCCCCATCAAATCAATGGATTTTGCCTGCGGACCGATAAAAGTCACACCGCATTTTTCACAGGTTTTGGCAAACAAGGAATTTTCGGACAAAAACCCAAATCCGGGGTGGACCGCTTCCGCACCGGTCAATTCGCAGGCCGCCAAAATGGCTTTGATATTCAAATAGCTATCCTTGGTTGCCGACGGACCGATGCAAATGGCTTCATCGGCAATCTTTGCGTGAAGTGCATTACGATCCGCCTCTGAAAACACCGCAACGGTGCGAATCGAAAGCTCACGGCAGGCACGAATGATCCGAACCGCAATTTCACCGCGGTTGGCGATTAAAACCTTTTTAAACATAATATGAATCATTTTTCTGTGGGACTCACACCTTGACAGAAAAACTCCCTTTCCCGAAAAACTGTTATCCGCGATATAGTGTCTGCAATACCTGTTGTTTCGCATCAACTGTTTTTACAAAATATGTTTTATACTAAAATCTAATTGAAAGCTTTCATCGATTTCCGAAGATGAATGGTGTCAGAAAAGGCAGACGACACCGCTGGGCTGACGCCCGGCAAGGAGGATAACGCTTTCTGGCGCAATTCAGACCGGAAAGAATGAAAGTTATTTCATTAGATTTTAGTATTACTTAGACAGCGCAAACGTTAATTCAGCGGTGACCACTCTTTTGTCGCCAACATAAGCAACCGCTTTGCCGACGCCGACACTGCCCCGATTTTTAATCATTTCCATCTCTAAGCGAAGGGTATCGCCCGGTAAGACCTGTCCGCGGAAACGAGCTTTATCAATGCCGGCAAAAAAAGCAAGCTTTCCTTTGTTTTCCGGCAATGACAGCACACACACAGCACCGGTCTGCGCCAACATTTCGATGGTCAACACGCCCGGCTGAACCGGAGCCTGCGGGAAATGACCGCGGAACCAATCTTCCTCCGGACGAAGATATTTGGTCGCGACCGCACGGATGCCCGGCTCCAGCTCCAGCACTTCGTCAATGAGCAGAAACGGATCGCGATGCGGGATAATTTCTTTAATCTGTTCTTTATTTAATAACGGCATAACTGACTCCTCTTTTCATCGGCAAAATCGGACGCCCAACGGCATCCCACTTGCCCAGCTTATCAAAATTACCCTATAATCATGATCGGCTGACCGTACTCAACACCGTCGCCGCTTTTCACATAAATCTGAGATACCACGCCGTCAAATTCGCTTTGCACCTCGTTCATCAGCTTCATGGACTCGATAATAAACAAAACATCGCCTTTTTTAACCTGCTGTCCGACTTTGACAAAGCTCTCTTTATCCGGCGCCGGCGAAGCGTAAAAAGTGCCGACGATCGGCGATTTTACCACATTACCGGTAGGACTTTCGGAAGCAGCCGGCTCCGCCACTACTTCGGGTTCTTCCGCAACCGGAATCGTAACCGGAGCCGCTTCCGCAATACCCGCAGTCGGTGCTGCTACCACCGTTGGCAGCGGATGCTGTTTCGCCTCTAATTTTAAACGAATCGAACCGACTTCCAGCTCCATTAAGCCCAGATGTGTTTTTGCCATCTTATCCATCAACTCTTTGATGGTTTCTATTGAAAATTCAAATTCCTGCATCACAGAGTACTCCTTTTTGTTTCCGAATTTATCCCTTTGCCTATATGGCTCAATCCTGATATTTTTTGATACACAAAGTCGCATTGTGACCGCCGAATCCCAAAGAATTAGACAGTGCGACTTTCGCGTCGACTTTGCGCGCGCCCTCTGTAATATAGTCCAAATCACAGTCCGGATCCGCATGCTTAAATCCGGCAGTCGGCGGCAGAATACCCTCCCGCAATGCCATTGTGGTAGCGATAACTTCGATCGCTCCGGCGGCACCCAACAGATGCCCGGTCACCGACTTGGTAGAACTGATTGCAACTTTTTTGGCATGATCACCCATTGCTTTTTTGATGGCGACAGTTTCATATTTATCATTGAGCCCGGTGGAAGTTCCGTGCGCATTAATATAATCCACCGCATCGGGAGTGAGTCCGGCTTCGCTGACAGCGAGCTGCATGGCATGCGAAGCGCCTTCTCCCTCCGGATCGGGGCTGGTCATATGGTAAGCATCGGCGGTAGCGCCGTATCCGACGATTTCCCCGTAAATTTCAGCGCCGCGCGCCTTAGCGTGTTCTAACTCTTCCAGAATCACGATGCCGCCGCCTTCCCCCATGACAAAGCCGTCACGATCCGCGTCAAACGGGATCGAAGCACGATCGGGATCTTCGCTGTGACTCAACGCTGTCATATTGTTAAAGCCCGCGATCGAAAACTTGGTAATTGCAGCCTCTGCGCCGCCGGTAATGCATACATCCAAATAGCCATGCTTGATTTGACGGTAGGCTTCCCCGATCGCATGAGTAGAGGTAGCGCACGCGGTCACCGGCGCAAAATTCACACCTTTGAAATTCGTTTTCATTGCGATGGTTCCCGCTGCCATATTCGATATCATCATCGGAATAAAGAACACCGAAACCCGTCCAGGGCCTTTTTCCGTAAATTTCATATGCTCGCTTTCCAGCGTCTGCAAACCACCGATACCGCTGCCGACAATCACACCTACCCGATAAGGATCGAGATCCTTAAAATCGGTACCGGCATCTTTCAATGCTTCTAAAGCGGCAGCCACCGCAAACTGACAATAGCGGTCAGTTCTTCTGGCTTCTTTCTTCTCGATATACTGAGTCGGATCAAAATCCTTTATTTCAGCAGCTACTTTCACATCGACGTCGGAAGTATCAAAGCCTTCAATAAAGCTGATCCCGTGCTCACCGTTTTTGATTCTGTTCCAAAAAGTTTCAATGTTGTTGCCGACCGGGCTAATCACGCCCATACCGGTAATAACCACTCTTTTCATAAGATGAATATCGGGTACTCTTGTCCGAAACAAAAAGATGCCCGCCCGCCTTTCTTGTAAGTTTTACTGTATTACGAATCTACATTGACAAACAACCGTCAATCACGATAACTTGTCCGGAAATATAGCTTGCATCGTCCGAAGCCAGGAAAGAAATCGTAGATGCTACCTCTTCCGGTTTGCCGTAACGGCCTAATGCAATCTGACCTTTGATTGCTTCTTTTACTTTTTCATCCAGCACAGCGGTCATCGGAGTTTCAATAAAGCCGGGGGCAACCGCATTGACAGTGATATTTCGCTTGCCGAGTTCTTTGGCAGCCGTCAAGGTCATGCCGACCACGCCCGCTTTGGAGGCAGAATAATTGAACTGCCCGGCGTTGCCGTACAACCCTGCGACCGAAGCTACATTGATGATCCGTCCGCTTCTCTGCTTGATCATCACGCCGCTGACATGACGAGTCATGTTAAACACACTTGTGTAATTGACGTTGGTAACAATGTCAAACTGCTCCTCGGACATTCTCGCCAGCAAGCCATCTTTGGTGATGCCGGCGTTGTTGACCAGTACATCAATGCTGCCGAATCTTTCTTTGACCGCCTTGACCATATTTTCGCAGGCAGTGAAATCGGAAACGTCACAGATAAAGCATTCTGCTTCCACGCCGAAAGCTCTGCACGCCTCCGCCGTCTGAATACCGCCGTTTTCTTTCTCCGCTTCTCCGCGGCAATTGACCGCAATATGAAAGCCGTCAGAAGCCAATCGTTTTGCAATACAAGCGCCGATTCCTTGAGAAGCACCGGTAATTAAAGCTGTTTTAGCCAAGTGTAACACCCCTTAATTGTTCAAAGTTTTTCATCAAATTTTCCGCCTCGGCAAACATTTCCTCAATGATTTCCTTGCACGGTTTCACCTCGTTGACCATACCGGCAATCTGTCCAGCCATAAAGCTGCCTTCCTCTAAATTGCCGTCTTTGACCGCTTTGCGCAGAGAGCCCACCGTCAAATCCTCAAATTCGGCAGCGGTAATACCCGATTTTTCCAACTCAATAATCTTTTTTGTATATTTGTTTTTCACCTGACGTACCGGAGAAAGACCAACCAAGCGGCCAGTCACCGCGCTGTCGGTATCTTTTGCTTTTAAAACCAGATCCTTATAATTCTGATGAATCTGACATTCCTCCGCAGCGAGAAAACGGGTACCCACCTGGAAGCCTTCAGCGCCCAGCATCATTGCCGCAGCAATGCCTCTGCCGTCGGCGATACCGCCGGCACCGATTACCGGAATGCTTACTGCATCAAAGACCTGCGGAATCAGGCACATGGTCGTGATCTCGCCAATGTGACCGCCCGCTTCGGTACCTTCTACAATCACGGCATCTGCGCCGTTTCTCTCCATACGCTTGGCAAGCGCCACTGAAGGCACCACCGGAATGAATTTCACGCCGGCGTTTTTAAAGCTCTCCGCATATTTAGCAGGATTGCCCGCTCCGGTCGTGACGAGCGCCAGCTTTTCCTCGCAAACCAGTTGCGCCAAATCGTCTGCGTGAGGGCTCATCATCATAATATTTACGCCGAACGGCTTGTCGGTCATTTCTTTGGCTTTTCGGATCTCTTCCCGAATCACCTCAGCCGGAGCATTTCCGCCGGCAATCAAGCCGACGCTGCCCGCATTGGAAACCGCCGCCGCCAAATTAGCTTC
>JAQXIB010000211.1 GCA_029007575.1 Clostridiales bacterium
CTGCTTCTCCGGTTTTTACCAAAGAAATATTTTTCAAGGTGTATTCTTTCATGCCATAACCACCGAAACCAACATATCCCGTTTCAACCGGTGTATAGCTGTCAGCTTGTGTTTGTGCAATCTGAACACCGTCGACATAGACGATCATTTGAGTCGGAGAGGTTACAATTTTAAACTGATAATCGGTTCCTGCCTGAATTTCTTTCGTACCCACGCTGCTTCCGTCCGCCATTATAGCACCGGAATATTCAGTTGCCAAACGAATCTGATTCAGACTAAACCATGCAGCCATCCATTGTCCGGAAGCGCTGGTATCATTTGAATTAGAAACACGAATCGGCATTCTCAGCTGAATCGAGTCTGCCTCTTTGATATTCAGCGTAAAGGAATATTCATAAATACCTTTTTTCTCTAAAGACGCATTGGTGAAGGTAATCGCATGATCTCCCGCTTCTTTTACCGTGATGGAATTGGTTGCCGCATCCACCGTATATTTTGCGGTATCCCAAGCCACCGCAGCGTTTTCCAGCAAATTCACCGCTTCCGCTTCTTGCTCTACCAAAGAAATATTTTTCAGGGTATAGGGTGCCAAATTGTAGCATCCAAAGCCGATATACCCAGTGTCTACCTTGGCAGTATCAACCACTGTCGTTTCCGCAACCTTTTCATTGTCAATATATACTGTCATCTTATCAGGTGCAGTAACGATTTTAAATTGATAATCAGTGCCTGCAACAAAGTCCTTACTTGCAAGGTCTTCTCCTAACGTCCAGCCTGCGCCGTCCAGTGACACATTACCGTCATTAACAGAGGCAAGTCGAATTTGATCAAAATCAAACCAAATATTCAGCCACTGACCAGAAGCTGCATAGTCATTTGCTTTTGAAACACGAATCGGTATTCTCAGCGATGAACCCGCCGCGTCCGCTTTGGTCATATTTGCAGTAAATGAATATTCATAGGTTTTAGCTTTTTCTAAGGTAATATTTGCGTAAGTCGCACACTGTAATTGACCTGTGTAATCCTTCATGGTAATCGTATTTGCTGCTTCATCTACAGTATCCTCAGTGGAAACCTTGTCTGCAAGGGTCTCCAAAAGATTGGTGCTGCCTGCAGAAAAAACAGTGAAGACGCTAAAAGTTCCGACAAACAATGCAATCGCTACCAGCATTGCAAGCCATTTTTGATGTTTTACTCTTGTTTGCATTCTTTTTTCCTCCTAACATAAATGATATTGAAATAAATTTGTTTGACCGATATATAGACCAACAAATCCTCCTTTCCGGTTATATACCGTGGTAATCATTATTATTTAAACACCTGCAATCAGGCGTGAAAACCGAAATCACCAATTCATGACCTCTTTCAGATATTCCGCAAGCTGATCTGCCAACTGCTGATGACCATAAACAGAAGGATGTCCATCCGCTCCGAAAGCGCCTTGAGTATCTTCTATTATCCCAAAGAACTGTCCGATCTTCTGATCTTTGTATTGTTCTTTACGAGTATCGACTACCCGTGTCAACAGGTCAAGCGGCTTATCGGTTCCGCCGCAGGTCGTGCAGACAATATAAGCCTTCGGATATTTTTTTCGGATTTTAGCGATAAAGTCCAAATATGCTTTATAATAATTACCGTCGTTGACATTCATCGCGTAATCGTTGGTTCCCAAATTGATGATGACCACATCCGGAGGCGATTGAATAAATCGATAAGTCACCGGTTCCTTATAAATCATGCGTTCGAAATATTTCGGCACCACTTCGGTAGTAGAGCCCGACAAGCTGACATATACCCCATGTCCGGAAAGGGCGATATCGGTATATTCCGCATCTAATGCCTTTGCCGCAAGTGCCCCGTAAGTCAGGTCCGCATTTTCTTCGTTCAATCGGAATCCGGGTTCTGTGCCCTCGTTCCCATATCCTGCTGAAATCGAATCCCCGTAGATCTCAATGCGTCTGTTTTTTCTTGCCGGAGCGGGTGCCGCCTTTCCGGAGCCGTAATCAAACCCTTCAAATTGGATCAAAGAGCCGAATTGCGCTTCGGTACGCTTCGTGATCCTGACTGTGTGATATCCGTTTTTCAGATTTTTCGCCAGCTGATATTTTTCAGTACCCTGTTGTACTTTCAAAACAAAAGCTTTTCCACCATCAACTGACACGTTAAAATAATCTTCTGTACCATATGGCCCAAGCCGCATGGTACGCAATAAAATGCTGATTTCTGTTCCCTCAAAGCCCGCCGTAATGGTGCTGCCCGACCATTCGAACTGATATTTCCCGGAGGATACTTCCGAAAAGCGTCCAATCAATTCCATGTTGTTTTCGCTTTTCTGGAGCACAGGCGCAGAAGAAGCCTCTTGCCTCTTGGAAGAAGTGGCAAGGGCTGAGGAAGCCTTTGCCCGTTCGGAAGAAACAAGCGTTTTATCAGAAGAAACTTTTGCAGAAGTACTTGCCTGCTCGGTCAATGCTTCATCGACCAAAGAGGAAATTTCTGCGTTGCTTGCAGTAACCTCATTCATGTCAGAACTCAACTCCTCAAAAGATAAATTAGATGAAACCTGTTCCACCGTTGCTGGATTCTTATCGTGACATCCACTGAAACTCATGCTCAATAAAATTCCAACCATAATAAGAATGCCATATCTGTTTTTCACTCTGATCCGCTCCATCCGTTTCAAATTAAAAGATGCCGAAAAAGCGTTAGTTTGCCATGCCCGACAAAGTAATACTCTTTACTAATAATTTTTGTCCGAAACCAAACAGTACCAAAAGAGGAATAATGATCAAAATTGCCATCGCATTACGGGTGATATTTGTTCCCAGCATATCTGCGTTTAGCCCCACTCGGATATAGAAAGACTCGATCGTATTCGCAAAAACAGGAAGCTCATTGAAATAAATGCTGGAATAGGTCGAATCTGTCCATTGCCAACAAAAAGAAAACAAAAATACGGTCATCATCATGGTGCGGGCATTCGGAAGCATAACTTGAAAAAAGGTGCGAATGGTGCCGGCACCGTCTATGTAAGCTGCTTCCTCCAACGCCAACGGGATAGAACGAAAGAATTGCTGCAGCAAATAAATATATAGACCTTCTTTGATCCCCAATCCGGTAAATGCCAAAATCAGCATCGGCCAAAAGGTATCCACCAAATTGATCGTGAAATTGCCGATCCCGAAATATACAAAGCCCAAATACTGTGCAATACTGATGACGTGATATGGAACCAGTATAATCACAATCACCGCCGCTGACAGGATTTTGTTTCCTAAAAAGCGAAATCTTGCCAACCCGTATCCAATCATCGTACATGATAATACTTGAATCACGGCGACACCCAGGGATAAAAACAAGGTGTTAGGAAGGGTCTGACTTAAATTTAATCCTTCCCAAGCTCTCTGCCAATAATATAGCGAAGGGTTTCGTGCAACTAAATGTACTGTGGAATCCAATAAATCGTCAGGACTCATAAAAGCCATCAATGTTTTGTAAATAAACGGCTTGATTATAATGAATGCCAATCCGAATATGACTACAAAGCGTACAAAAGAAAGAAGCCATTTTCCGACTGTTCCCTTTTTTAACTGATGCCGAGCTGAAACAGCGCTCATCTTGCTTCCTCCCCCTGATAGCGAATCATCTTTTGCAGCAGCACTAAAACAATGCCGATAACAACTGCTATGCATCCCAGATAAATCACATACATTGCAGTACCCTGCGCGTACATGTTGTTCCGAAACGCCAAGCCGTTAATATAGTCAACCAGCGTCCCCTGATCATCTGCCAAAATATCAATAATGGTATACACAACGCAAACCTTAATTTGTGCTCCGATCATCGGGAAAGTGATTTTCCAGAAAAACTCCCATTTATTGCATCCTTCTACTTCTGCTGCCTCATAGAGGGACGGGGAAATTTCCTGCATTCCTGCCAGCAAGATATAAATCTGCATACCGCTGGATTTTACGATATCGTAAAGTCCGGCAATCGCGCCGCCGATTAATTCGATCAACTGAGAAGGCAGGTTGATCTGGGTCAACAAGGTAGCGATCTCAACCTTTTCCCCTGCGGATAAGCCGATATCAAGCTGTCTGGATTCTTCGACAATTCCCATAATACCGGTTGTTGTTTCAACTGTTGCAATAACCCCGGTTGCCAAAATAACCGGAACAAAAAAGATAATTCTGGCAACGCCGCGGCCATGGAATTTGGTGTTTAAAATACTGGCGATAAACAAGCTGAAGATCAAAATGACCGGTATATCGGTAATAAAGCTTTTCATGCTCGAAATCAAATAAGGAACAAAATGCGGGTCGGTATCAAACGCCTCTTTGAAATATTTCATTCCTACGCTATTTAAAGTATAGCCTTCATTGCTCAGAGCAATATCGTTCACCGCAAACCGAAAAGTCTGAATCAAATTAGGAACAAACACAAATGCGAGTCCCAATAACAACGGCAAGACAAAAAAGTACCCCGACAAAGCCCGCCGCTGCAATAAATGAGATTTATTTTGCCGTTTCATACCGTTCCCTCCGTTATCGTTCCGTTTTGTAACATCACAAAGCCCTTTGCCGGAATTTTTTTACCGTCGACGGTCACAGGATTTTGATTGTAATTGACAAAAATCTGTACTCCGTTTTCGAATCGGGAACAATAAACCCGCTCAGATAATCGTTCGTGTGAAACAAATCGGCTTGCCGCAACCGCAGAATACACCTCTTTCACATGATTGTACCGCTCGATTACTTTAGAAAGCTGCTGCTTGCTGCTCAGAGAATAATAATACTGTCCGTATTCCGTAGAACTGAGCTGTATTTCATCGCCGGTACATAAAACAAAGGACAATCCTGCGCCATACTCTACCGCTTTCAGACAAGCGGTTTCAGGATCAGCAGAAAGATTGATCGGAACACCGGAATAGGGAATATAACCATGAATGACCATTTGATAAAACGGTACACTTTCCGCGCTCACATCATATTCAGAGGAGCGCATCGGTACATTGTCAATCCGTGACAGCCCCGAAACAGCATATAAGTTACCGACATCAGAAAGCACCGGTCGGGATGCGGCAGCTGTTTCAATGCTTTTACGAATGGTCTCCGCTGTTTTCACACGATCACTGCCGTTTTTTGCGCTGTAATCTCCTGTCAACAGATAA
>JAQXIB010000212.1 GCA_029007575.1 Clostridiales bacterium
ACATAGATGTTCTTGTCGGCAGACCCTCTTATGATCTCAAGCGCTTTCAGAACATCCGCCGGGTCCGTCTGCATATCCGCATGGGTCCAGCCGATATACTCGCCCTGAGCGCTGTCCAGCCCCTGGAGGATTCCGTATCCGTACCCTTGGTTTACCGGCACCAGCACTGTTTTCGCAAACGGATATTTCTGCAGCAATTCCTCCAGAACCGCGGCGGAATTGTCTGTTGACCCATTGTTTACGAGGATAACCTCCACTTCATCCGTTTTGATCACTTCTCCAAATCGCTCAAGAATCAGCGGGATATTTTCCGCTTCATTGTAGCACGGAACAACAATTGATATTCTCAAACAGATCTCCTCCCAGAATGCGCTGAATTTATCAGCATCTTATGACGTAAATTGCGTAATTTTCCCGGTAAATGCTTTGTAAAATGTCGGCTTCGTCATAACAATGAATATTCGCGACATCTGACAATTTCATAAAGCTTTTGGGGATAACATATATGATATAGTCACAGTCCGGCATTTTTTCCCCATCATTACGCCTGTACTGATCACCGGACTCAAGATCCCGCCACTCAAAGTAATTCGTTGCTTCCAAAGGATTTAAAAAACTGAAATTCGTCGCAGCAATATATCGTCCCTCTCCCTTTTTGATGTGTTGATAATGCGTTTTGGAGGTTGGGACTGGGGTGTATCTTTTCACAGCCAGATCTACGGTATAAGGTCCATCGAATGTGTCTGCTAACTCACGCACATCCAGATAGATGTCATGTTCCGATGTCTCAAGTTCTTTGATTGCATCGTTGGTCGTGTTAAACCAATAAATCTGTTTTGGAATATAATAGGTAAAGCAAACTAATATCTGGCATAACAATGCAAAATATATGAGATTTTTATTGACCTTCGCCGGCTCTATTTCAGAGAGAATAAAAACAGTAAAGGTAAGAATAAACAGTCCGCTTGAAAAACCATGCCAACAATGCCCCGTGGAAAACCTTTCAATAAATATCGCTAAGCACAGTGTCATAAAAACGGATACACCGAAATAGCGCCACTTCCGATTCAGTGCGGGAATAACAAAACAAATAATCACTGCGCTTATCAAGCAAAAACTCGTAATTCCGAAGGATAGATCTGTCACATGGTCCCACACAATTCTGGTTATTGATAACATAAATGAACCAAAATCATACCTTGCGCGAAAACCGCTCAGCCCTATTATCGTCTTGATTGGATGAATAAAAATGTAATAGTTCGGCAGAATATAGCCTATCAGCGCCAAAACAAGTGTTAACAGCAGCTGCTTAAAATGCAGAATCTCCTTTATAAAATAACATCTGGTTTCATCTTTTGCAAGAAACAGCAATCCCAAACCCGCAACGGCAAAGATATTGTACATCTTCCATGACATTACAAGTCCACTCAGCACACAGATCCAATACCAGTCTTTTCTGCAGTTCTGCCCTTCCTGAATGTGAACATACATTTTCGACACAACATAGAATAGCACTCCGAATAACGCCGCGGCAAAAGGAAAATCATAAAAGATCTTTCCGTAGAAATAGTACCAGATGCTGGCACTATAAATGATTAGCACAGATAGGACATAGAACAACCGGCTTTTTTCGAAAAGGAAATAGTATGCCGCTCTGGACATAAAGAATAAGGAGACGGCCAGCAGAAGCAGGCACAATACTGTCATTTGCCTCGGCGCAATCGTGATTAAGCTGCAAATCTGTATCCATAGCGATGAATACCCATCTCTTGAAGTATAATCATAGAGAGGCCAATGCGAGTAGAGTCTAAAATCAGGCACATAGTAATCGATGATGTAAAACCTTAATAGACACAAAAAATATACTGCGGCAAGAACACATGACAGACAAATCACTTTATTATTTTTGAACCATGCAATACATCTTTTCCAATATTGTTCCATGATTGCATAACCTCCAAAATATAAGAAATGTCCTTCTCCGGCTTTTCAAGACAAAATGCTTTCATCCCTGCACGACGCGCTCCGTCAATGTCCTTTGTCATACTGTCGCCAATCATCAACGCTTCCTCCGGCCTCACGCCCATTTTTCCAAGCATGAGAGAAAACATTTTCTCAGAAGGCTTTTCCGCACCGGCTTCCTCGCTTGTCACAAGATAATCCACCCGTTCGGTCAATCCGAGCCGGGCAATCTTTCTGTACTGTATGTGCGCTGTAAGATCCGTCAGAATTCCGATCTTGATGTCCCTGTCTCTTAACTCTTGAAAAAGCGGCTCTACATAATCATACAGTCTCATATTCTCAAGCATGGCATTCCAATAAACATCATAGAACTTCATCGCATACAGAAGCGGATTCTTTCCTGCCTGCTCACAGATATTCTGCATATACAGCAGTCTGTTATGCGAAGCGGCAACGCAATCCCCAAGCTGATTCTTTATATTCTGCTTTGCCTGCTTCAGCAGCCCCATCGCATCCGAAACGCGGATACCGAATGTCTCAGAGATTTCATCAAACAGCTGCTCCTCCGCCTTTTTATTACACGCATCGTAGTCATAGAGTGTATTGTCCAGATCAAAAACAACCGCCTTAATCATCGTTTATCCCTTCATTTTCTCGCTAATCAAATAGAGCAGCATAATCTGAATGACTCCCTCAACATCCTTTCCCCACTGGGGATAATAGGTAAAAAAGTCTTCATACTGAGGGATGTTCTCCTCGGCAATCTTCTCAAAATCTATGTTGTTCATGATTTCTTTGCCATCAAAGATGATTCCCTGACGATAAAAGTCGTCACAGATCCAATGCTCAGGATGAACGCCGTATGCTTCAAAGGACTTCAGCAACCCCTCAAGATCCATGTTGATGGATACTTCGAATTTTACGCTCAGTTCCACAGTGTGATTATCCACATAACAATCGGAAAGTGTCTTATCAAAATAAGTAATGATCAAATCTGCGTATTGTTTCTGCGGATAGATATACTTTTCGGCATCCGGCATTCGTTTGTTGATCTGCTCTACGATCTTTTCTTTTGAGTATCCTCTTTTTGAGGTATCTCTTTGAATCTTCCAATAGTTACGGAGTTTATTGTCTGTATCCATAAAAATCTTCAGATCCAGTTCGTCCCGAAGGGACGGTAAATACAAAGAATGCAATCCGCAAAGTACGATATACTTTTTGGTATCAACTCTCTTTTTCGCAGTAAAAGTACCGGAATCATGGTCGTATTCCGATCGAAGGACATGATTTCCTCTTTTCAGTCTTTTGATATCTTCCGCCTGCCGATACAGGAAGTTCGCCTGAGGGTCCAATGCCGTGAACTGCTCCCAGTTCTCATCATTTCGAGCCCATCGGTGATCTCCATCACCCTCAATGAATAGAATATCCTTGCCCGAGCCAAACAGGCGTTCAATTTTTTCCAGCAGTTTGCTCTTTCCTGCGCCGCTATCCCCCGCAATTCCGATGGCAAAAGACTCACTTCTGCGCCTGTAAAGGTTGTTGCTGGCAATGCCAAATCGGTAAATCTTATATACAATGGCGCCCAGACAAGCCACCATGACAGTAAATACCATGGAACGCAGGGAAGCATCATTGATTTTCATCCACTGCAGACTTCTTCCGAGAAAATACAAGTCGGTGTATTCCGTCTGGTGTAATGCCAGGAAATAGAAAACATAAATGGCATTAAACGCTGCGTACATAAGCATCAGCTTGTATTTGTCTTCCCTTACGAAGCCAAAATACAATGCGTAGAACGGAACAATCCAGATAAACCATGCCGGCATGGGCGAGATGCAAATCAGGAACAGAGTAAACAGCATTCCCAGCATCGAGATGAGCAGATTCTTATTAAAATAGTTCAATTCAAACGCATTCAGGTATACGATCGCCAATACCGCGATCGGGATCAGCAGCTGAACCGAACCGTAATCAAATCCAACGGACGTCAATATTGACTGCTCGGTATTCATGATGACCGTAGAAATGAACCCCTCACCCCAAAAGCCAACCGTGAAGCAGCATACTACCAGCAAGCTGACCATATGCGTTTTTATTGCGAACATATAGTCTTTTTTCTTGGCAATATAGAAAAACAGGATGGGAACCGCCGCCCAAATATGCGCTTTACAGCTCAAGGAAAGTCCAAGAAGGATTGCATAGATCAGGAGGTGCTTTTTCTGCTTCCAATTTAACAGATAGTAAACAGCTGTGACCAGCAGCGACGTGGGGATAATGTCCAGCTGTCCGTGCATGAAGGTTCCGTACAGAATGATTGGTGAGCAGAAGTAAAAAACAACCGCATACTTAAACGGCACATGCAGCTTTCGGATTGCCCAAAAGCAAAGCAGATCAAAA